>JACMQX010000186.1 GCA_014376765.1 Ramlibacter sp.
CACGTCCTTCAGGCTCTGGGCCATTGCGACGCAAGCGGCCGCATCGGTCAGGTCGAGCGCTACATGGCGTACGCCCTCGGGCAGTTTTGAGGGCCGTCGCGACAGTGCCAGCACCTGCCAGTCCGGCAGCGATGCGAAGTGCTCGACAGCAGCCGCGCCGACCACGCCACTGGCACCGGCGATCAGGATCGTGTGTTTTTTTCGGGACATGACCTTCCCCGTTCCTTAGGCAGTGGCCAGCAAGTGCGCGCCGCGAAGCTGCGGCCGCAGAATCTCCGGCACCTCAATCTCGAAGGCAAGTATGGCCGCCGACAGCGCCTTGCCGTAGTTGTCCAGGCACAGGCTGCGCGACACGCCACCGCCCAATGCGCCATGACAGACGAAGTTCATCGCGTCAAGGTTGCCGACCTCATAGCGGATTACCTCGCCTTTGATCGCGCCGGCATAAAAGGCCTTGAAGCGCTCGGCTGTCAACTGTGCCTTGAGGAGCGGGTAAAACTCGGGCGTGTAGGCGAACACGGCAATGTTCGAGGTGTCGCCCTTGTCGCCGGAACGGGCGTGGGCCACATGCTGAAGTTGGACTTTCATGTTCAGCTTTCGAAGTAATTGATGGAGGCTGGCACCTGCTCGCGCGGCACCAGGGCCGACCACACGCCGATGACCTCCCGTGTGCGGTCTGCGTGCGGCACACGCTTGCCGGTGTGTGCGATGCCGGAGACGGCCATGCCATCAACCTCGCGGCCGACCTTCACCGCCTCTTCACGCGTCGCGGTGCGGGCCGCCACGCGCACCGCGATCTCATAGGGTTCTGGTGCGTCGGCCGGTGTTGCCGCGCCGTGAATCGCATTCATGCCGAGAAAGTCAACGCGGTATTCCTCCGCCTGCAGGCCAACAATACGAAAGCGCTCTTCCAGTATTTTCTTGGCCAATTGCGCGCGGCGCAGCGCGCCCGGGCCGGCATAAAAGAACATGTCTTCACCGATGAAGCCCTCGGTGCAGCCAATCGACACCTTCAAGGTTGGCGTGCGCGGCTTGCCACCAATATGCGAGACGCGCACGCGGTCGGCGTCAAGCTGCTCAAGGCGGGCCTGGGTGAAGTCGACCACCACGTCCGGCGTCAGGTAGTTGGCCGGGTCATGCACTTCGTAGAGCATTTGCTCCTTGATGGTCTGCAGCGTCACCGCGCCGCCGGTGCCTGCGACCTTGGTGATGACGGCGCTGCCGTCTTCCTCGACCTCGGCAATCGGAAAGCCGAAGTTCCAAGGCTCGGGCACGTCCTTGAAGCCTGGGTCGGAGAAGTACCCGCCTGTCACCTGCGCGCCGCATTCCATCAGGTGCCCAATACCCATGCCCTGGCCGAGCTTGACATGGTCCAGCGGATCCCAGCCAAACTCGAACATCATCGGCGCCATGAACAGCGACGGGTCGGCGACGCGACCCGTGACAACGATTTGTGCGCCGGCCTTCAAGGCCTCAACGATGGGTTCTGCGCCCAAATAAGCCTCAGCGGAAATCAATGTCGGCTTCAGCGTCGAAGTTGGCTTGCCGTTTTCCAGGATCGTACTGGTGAGCTCCAGCACGCGATCCGTGATCAGGCTACCGTTAACCGATGCGACTTTCACGCCGGTGTGGCCCAGTTCACGCAGCAAATGCACGATGCGCCTGGCGGCCGCGTCGGGGTTGATCCAGCCCTGGTTGCTGATGATCTTGGTGCCTTTGCGCATGCAGGCCGGCAGCACGGCGCGCATCCGGTCATCAAGATAAGTGTCGTAACCCTCAAAACTCGGGTCGCGGCGGGCTCGTACCTGCGCGGCCGAGACGGTGGCCTCGGCCATGGTCTCAAAGCACAGGTAGTCGAGTTCGCCGCGCTCGGCGTTCAGGCCTGCCGGTTCAACCCGGTCGCCCCACCAGGCGGAACCGGCGCCGATACGGATCGTCTTGCTCATGGAGATTCCTTTTGTCAATTTGTTGCGCTTTGAAACAATGCGGCCGGGCTGGCTTCGCGGTAGATCACGGCATCGACCGCCACGCAGCCTTCGCCGCGTGCCCGCACGATCACCGGGTTGATGTCTAGTTGAGTGATGCCGGCCGCAACCAGGCACATCAGCGCTCCGACCGCGACCGCGCTGCGGCAGAAAGCCGCCACGTCAAGCGCTGGCTCGCCGCGCACGCCATCCAGCAGCGGCGCGATGCGAAGGCGCCGCAGCGCAAGTTCGACCTGCGCGGCATCGAACGGCGG
>JACMQX010000187.1 GCA_014376765.1 Ramlibacter sp.
ACCACCTTGGCGCGGCTGGACTCGAAGTTGCACTTCTCGCCCTGATCGAGCATCCACGCGGTATGCCAGATGTGCAGCCGGCAGGTCTGCAGGTCCATGTCGTTGTCTGCCAGCATGAAGCCCACGCCCTCGTGTTCGGCCAGCGGCTTGCCAAAGGCCTGGCGTTGCGCTGCATAACCCAGCGCTGCGTCCTGCGCGCGCCGGGCCTGGCCCAGCCAGCGCATGCAATGTGTCAGCCGCGCCGGCGCCAGCCTGACTTGCGCATAGCGAAAGCCTTTGCCGACCTCGCCCAGCACATCACCGGCCGGGACGTGGACGTTGTCAAACCTCAGCACCCCATGGCCGCCAGTGAAGCACCGGTCCATGCTGTCCATGTTGCGCTCCAGCGTAATGCCCGGCTGGTCCATGTCCATGAGGAACATGGTGGCCGACCCGTCGTCCATGCGCGCCATCACGATGGCGTAGTCCGCACCGTCGGCACCGGTGATGAACCACTTGGTACCGTTGATCAGGTAGCCAGTCCCATCGGCCTTGGCCGTGGTCAGCAGCATGGAAGGGTCTGCGCCGGCGCCGGGTGACGGCTCCGTCATTGCAAAACAGGAGCGGGTGGCACCGGCGACCTGGGGGCGCAACCAGCGCTCTTTCTGCGCGGGTGTTCCGACTTCCTCCATCAAATGGATATTGCCCTCATCAGGCGCATGAATGTTGAGCGCGGTGGGGCCGAGCCAGGAGTAGCCCGCTTCTTCAAACACCACGGCTTTGCTCACGTGGCTGAGGCCCATGCCGCCCATTTCCACGGACGCGTGCGGCGTCAGCAGGCCGGCAACCCGCGCCCGCTCAACCAGCTCTTTTCGCAGGGCCTCGCTCGGCCCATGGGCGCCGGCGCGGGGGTCGTTCTCCAGCGGGATGACTTCCTCGGCGATGAAGCTGCGTACGCGGTCGCGCAGCTCAAGCAATTCGGGTGACAGTTGGAAATCCATAAATTGCTCTTTCGAAATCCTGTATTTCAGTGGTTGATCGCGCGGCCCCAGGCATCCAGTGTGGACTCCAGGATCGCCTCGCTCAGCGTGGGGTGGGGAAACACAGTGTGCATCAGCTCCGCTTCAGTCGCCTCCATGGTCTGCGCAATGGCAACGCTGTGGATCAGCTCGGTCACCTCGGCTCCGATCATGTGGGCGCCCAGCAGCTCGCCGCTGCCGGCATCAAACACCATTTTCACCATGCTCTCCGGCTCACCCTGCGCCAGCGCCTTGCCGTTGGCGGCAAAGCGGTGCCGCCCTACCTTGACCTGGCGGCCCTGCGCTTTGGCCTGCGCCTCAGTCATGCCAACGCCGGCGATCTAAGGCCAGCTGGCAGTATTTGAGGCAAACTGAGTTGATGGATCCACGTGCAGTCGAACTCATCTCCCAGCTGCGGCTGCAGGCCCATCCTGAAGGCGGGTGGTACCGTGAGATTTTTCGTTCGCAGGCCCGCGTGCAGGCAGAAGGCAAGCGTGCCAGCCGCAATGCCATCACCGCCATTTACTTCCTGCTTGAATCGGGCCGCCATTCGCGCTGGCACAAGGTGCAGTCAGATGAGGTGTGGATCCATCTGGAAGGCGCGCCACTGGACCTCTGGCAATGGGATGCGAGCGCAAATGTGTCCAGCTGCACAACCCTTGGCAGCATGAATTTCCACACGGATGTGCATTACCAGCATGTGGTGCCGGCCGGCATCTGGCAAGCGGCCCGGCCCAAGCGCAAACCCAGTGCGGACTTCACCCTGGTCAGCTGCGTGGTGGGCCCGGGTTTTGACTTTGCCGACTTCGAGATGATGGACAAGAGCAGCCCGGAGGCGACGCTTATAGGGCGCGACTGGCCGGAGCTGGCCTACCTGATCTGATTGCCCCACTCAGCCCTGACCTATCTGCGCCGTCTTCTGGTCCAGGAGGATTTCAGGCTCATCGGCCTCGACCCAGCTCTCGTTGTTGAGCCCGGCATGCAGGCGCGCCATGTCCAGCTCGTTCGTCCATTTGGCCACCACGATGGTGGCCACGCCGTTGCCCACCAGGTTGGTCAACGCGCGTGCCTCGGACATGAACCTGTCAATGCCCAGGATCAGCGCCAGCCCCGCCACCGGCACGGTGCCCACTGCCGAGAGCGTAGCCGCCAGCACGATGAAGCCGCTGCCCGTGACGCCCGCCGCGCCCTTGGAGGTGAGTAGCAGCACAGCGAGCAAGGTGATCTCCTGCGTCAGCGTCATGGGCGTGTTGGTGGCCTGCGCTATGAACACGGCCGCCATCGTGAGGTAGATCGAGGTGCCGTCCAGGTTGAACGAGTAGCCGGTGGGTATGACCAGGCCCACGCAGGTTTTTTTCGCGCCCAGGTTTTCCATCTTCTCCATCATGCGGGGCAGCACCGACTCCGAGGATGAGGTGCCCAGCACGATGAGCAGTTCTTCCTTGATGTACTTGATGAACTTCCAGATGCTGAAGCCGTTGAAGCGCGCAATCAACCCCAGCACCACAAACACGAAGATCAGGCAGGTGAGGTAGAACGTCCCCATCAGCTTGCCCAGCGAGAGCAGCGAGCCGATGCCGTACTTGCCGATGGTGAAGGCCATCGCCCCAAAGGCACCGATGGGCGCCAGCTTCATGATGAAGCCGACGATGTCAAACAGCACGTGCGAGGTTTTCTCGATCAGGTCAAACACCAGCGTGCCGCGCCCGCCAAACTTGTGCAGCGCAAAGCCGAAGAGCACCGCAAACAGCAGTACCTGAAGGATTTCACCCTTGGCAAAGGCATCAACCACCGAGGAGGGAATCACGTTGAGCAGGAAGTCCACCGTGCCGACCATCTTGCCCGGCCCGGTGTAGGCGGCGATGCTCTTGGTGTCGATGGTGGACACGTCCACATTCATGCCCGCGCCGGGCTGGATCAGGTTGACCACCACCAGACCAACGATCAGGGCGATGGTGCTCACCACCTCAAAGTACAGCAGCGCCAAGCCCCCGGTCTTGCCTACCTTCTTCATGTCTTCCATGCCGGCAATGCCGACCACGACCGTGCAGAAGATGATGGGCGCGATGATCATCTTGATCAGCTTGATGAAGCCATCGCCCAGCGGCTTCATCTCGGCCGCGAACTCCGGCCTGAAATACCCGAGCAGGATGCCAATGACCACTGCCACCAGCACCTGGATGTAGAGGGACTTGTAAAGAGGGCGCTTGGCTTGTGCATCAACAGATGTCGTCATGTGCGGTCCTTGAATGAGTAAAGGCCGCAACCTTTCGGCAGCGGCCTTTACAACTCTAGACTCATGAAGCCCTTATTCCAAGGGGAGAACACGCACGGCCAAGTCAGGCTCCGTGCAGCATTCGCGCGGGCGTTTTCAGCCCAT
>JACMQX010000188.1 GCA_014376765.1 Ramlibacter sp.
CTCGCGTAGCGCGGCCATCAGCTCGGGCAGGAAGCGGCTCTCGCCGATGTCGCTCATGTGGATGCGGAATGTCTTGCGGGCCTGGGCCGGGTCAAAACCGGCGGACTCATGCAGGGCTTGCTCCAGCAGGCCCAGCGCACCGCGCACCGCCTCGGCCAGGCGATCCGCCTTGGGCGTGGGTTGCACGCCGCCGCCCGCGCGTACAAACAGCGGGTCCTTGATTAACAGGCGCAGCCTCGTGAGGCCCTGGCTTGCGGCTGGCTGGGTCAGGTCCAGCCGCTCAGCCGCACGGCTGACGTTGCGGGTGAGGTAGACCGCATCAAACAGGCGCAGCAGGTTGAGGTCAATGTCTTTTATATGCATTTAATGAATACCAGTTAGTCTCGGTATTTTATTGATGGATAGTGCATTTGCGCCCACACTCTGCACCACATCCGAAAGACAAGTACGTGGAAGTTTCATTCAGCAAGGAAATCGAGTCCCTGCGCCTGGGCGCGGGGCAGACCTTTCACGGCGAGGGCATCCTCGCCATTACCAAGGCGCTCTTGCAGTCGGGCGTGGCCTATGTGGGCGGCTACCAGGGCGCGCCTGTGTCGCACCTGCTGGACGTGATGGTGCAGGCCAAGGGCTACATGGACGAGCTGGGCGTGCATGTGGAGGCCTGCTCCAACGAGGCTTCGGCGGCAGCCATGCTGGGCGCGTCGATTCACTACCCGCTGCGCGGCGCTGTCACCTGGAAGAGCATAGTCGGCACCAACGTGGCGGCTGATGCGCTGAGCAACCTGTCCTCACCCGGCGTGCGCGGCGGCGCGCTGATTGTGGTGGGCGAGGACTATGGAGAAGGCGCCAGCGTCATCCAGGAACGCACGCATGCGTTTGCGCTGAAATCCACCATGCTGCTGCTGGACCCGCGGCCGGAGTTGGGCCACATGGTGAACATGGTGGAGCACGCGTTCCGCCTGTCGGAAGCCTCCAACATGCCGGCCATCATGGAGCTGCGCATTCGCACCTGCCATGTGCGCGGCCAGTTTGAATGCAAGGACAACCAGCGCCCCGCGGTGTCCACCCGCGCGCTGATGACCGATCCGGCCTCTTTCAACTACGACAAGCTGGCCCACCCACCCGTGACCTTTGCGCATGAAAAACGCAAGGTGGAAGAGCGCCTTCCGGCGGCGCGGCAGTACATCGTTGAAAACCATCTCAATGAGCTGCACGATGGCCAGCATGCCGACCTGGGCATAGTGGTTCAAGGCGGGCTGTACAACACGCTGGTGCGTGCGCTGCAACAGTTTGGCGCGGCCGATGCATTTGGCGCGAGCGACATTCCTCTGCTGGTGTTGAACGTGGTGGTGCCCCTGGTGCCCGAGCAGATTGCCGCCTTTGCACAAGACAAGCGCGCCGTGCTGGTGGTGGAAGAAGGCTCGCCTGAATACATCGAACAGGAAATCGCCACGGCCTTGCGCCGCCGCGACATTCAGACGCCCTTGCATGGCAAGGACATGCTCAACCCCACGGGCGAGTACACGGCTGAAGCCATGGCGGGCGGTATTTCGGCGTTTCTGTCGAAGTACCTGCCAGGCGCAGCAGTAGATTCTGCGAACACCTGGCTGCAAGGCAACCGCGAGCGGCGCGCCGCCGTGACGCAGTTGCTGGACAAGCCCCTGCCGGTTCGCCCGCCCGGGTTTTGCATTGGCTGCCCGGAGCGGCCTGTGTTCTCGGCGCTCAAGCTGGCGCAGCAGGACGTGGGGCCGGTTCACATCGCCGCTGATATCGGCTGCCATGCGTTTGGCACCTTTGCGCCGTTTTCGTTCGGCCACTCGATTCTTGGCTACGGCATGAGCCTGGCCAGCCGCGCCGGTGTCTCGCCGATGATGGCGCGTCGCACGCTGTCCATCATGGGCGACGGCGGGTTCTGGCACAACGGCCTGCTCACAGGCGTGCAGTCCGCCCTTTTCAATGGCGACGATGCCGTGCTGCTGATTTTCAAGAACGGCTACACCTCAGCCACCGGCACGCAGGATATTTTGTCGACGCCCAGCGACGCGGCCAAGGAAGAAGCCGCCGACAAGCGGGTGAGCGTGGTGCACACCAATCAGTCGATCGAGAACACGCTGCAAGGCATGGGCGTGACCTGGCTGCGCACGGTGGACACCTACAACGTGGCCGAGATGCGCAAGACGTTGAACGAGGCGCTGACCACCAGCGCGGGCGGCCTGAAGGTGATCATCGGCGAGGGGGAATGCCAGCTGGAGCGCCAGCGCCGCATCAAGCCATGGATCGCCAGTCTTCTGAAAAAGGGCAAGCGTGTGGTGCGCGTCAAGTACGGCGTGGATGAGGATGTGTGCAATGGCGACCATGCCTGCATTCGCCTGTCTGGCTGCCCGACGCTCACCATCAAGGACAACCCGGACCCGCTCAAGGTGGACCCTGTTGCCGTGGTGATTGATGGCTGCGTCGGTTGCGGCCTGTGCGGCGCCAACGCGCACGCCGCCACCTTGTGCCCGAGCTTTTACCGGGCCGAAATCATCCAGAACCCGCAATGGCATGAGCGGCTGCTGCACAGCCTGCGCAGCGCATTTGTCCGCATGGTGCAACCCGCATGAACACGACCCAACTTTCCACGCGGCCCATCACCCTGCTCATCTGCGCCCTGGGCGGCGAAGGCGGCGGGGTGCTTACCGAGTGGTTGATCGACATCGCCCGCCATGCCGGCTACGCAGCGCAAAGTACATCGATCCCCGGCGTGGCGCAACGCACTGGCGCCACCACCTATTACGTGGAAGTGTTTCCCGTCCCGCTGGCGCAGCTGGGAGGCAAGCGCCCGGTGTTCAGCCTCAACCCTGTCCCCGGCGCGCTGGACGCGATGGTGTCCTCCGAGTTGCTGGAGACCGCACGGCAGATTGCCAACGGCCTGCCCTCTCCCGAGCGCACGATGGTGATCACTTCGTCTGCGCGCACGCTCACCACACAGGAGCGCATGCACCTGGGCGACGGCCGCGCTGATGATGCGAACCTGGCTGAGGTGGTGCGCGCCATGAGCCGCGAGCACCATGTGTTTGATATGGGCGCCGTCGCGCAGGGCGCGGGCACCATCGTCAGCGCGGTGATGCTGGGAGCGGTGGCCGGCAGCGGGCTGTTCCCGTTTCCGCGTGCTTCGTATGAAGCCATCGTCTGTGAAGGCGGCTCGGGAGCTGATGCCAACAAGCTGAGCAAGATGGCGGCGGCCAGCCTGCGCGGCTTCAACAAGGGTTTCGAGATTGTTTCGGCCGCCCGTGCGCAAGCGGCGCTGGTGGCACACATCCTGTCCAGTGAGGACAACGCAGCGCCCGTCAAACAGAAGCTACCTTCTGGCGTAGCCGCCCTGTTCCCGCCTGCCGTGCACGACATGCTCGCGCTCGGCCACGCCCGCATGGTGGAGTACCAGGACGCGGCCTATGCAGCGCTCTACATCAAACGCCTGCAGCAGGTGCTGGGCGCCGAGGTCGAGACTGATCCGGCCGGGGCGCATGGCTATGCCACCACGCGCGAGATGGCGCGATGGCTGGCGCTGTGGATGGCGTTTGACGACATCGTCCGCGTGGCTGACCTGAAAAGCCGCGCCAGCCGCTGGCAGCGCGTGAGGGGGGAGGTCAAGGCCACGGAGGATGACCTGCTGCAGGTGTTCGATCACTTCAAGCCGGGCGCGCCCGAATTTGCTGCGCTGTTGCCGCCGGGCATGGCCACCAAAGTGACGCAATGGGACAGGGCCCGCGTGCTCAAGGGCCAGGAGCCATGGGCGATGCCGCTGAAGGTGGGCACGCATTCTGCGTTTGGCATGTTGTCGCTGCGCCTGCTGGCCAGCCTCAAGTGGCTGCGCGTGCGCGGCAGCCGCTATGCAAATGAACAGGCCGTGATCACGCAATGGCTGCAGGGCGTGGTGGACGGCACCCGCCGCCACTGGCGCCTGGGCCATGAAGTTGCGCTGTGCGGCCGGCTGATCAAGGGCTACGGCGCCACCAATGAACGCGGCAAGGAGAACCTGCTGCATGTGCTGAACCATCTGGCGCCGTTGCCGGTGCCTGAGGCTGCAGCGCAGGCCATTGCCGCGGCCCGTGCTGCGGCGCTGGATGATGACGCGGGCAAGGCGCTTGACGCGACCTTGGTGGCGCACGGCGCACCCGCCCGCGCTGTCAAAGCTCAGCCCATCCGCTGGATGCGAAAACCCCGTAGCCCTGCCAGCGCCGGACGTGGGGCGTAAAGCCTGACGAAAGGGAAAGCCCCGTGTACACATCCCCTGGATTACGTTATAAAACGTAACTATATTTCGAAACCCCAACCACCTCGCCGAGGAGACAACATGGCTAACGTTCGTTCCACTTTCACTCTCTGCGCCACGGCCCTGGCCGCGGCCACGCTGCTGGCTTTCTCGCCAGCGCAAGCGCAGGACAAGCCTGTGCTGCTCAAACTGTCCAGCTGGGTGCCGGCGCAGCATCCGCTCAACCCCAGCCTGCAGGCCTGGGCTGACGACATCAAGAAAGCGTCCAACGGCACCATCACCGCCACGCTGTTCCCGTCAGAGCAGTTGGGCAAGGCCTTTGACCACTACGACATGGCGCGCGACGGCATTGCCGACTTCGCCTACGTCAACCCCGGCTACCAGCCGGGCCGCTTCCCCATCATGGCGGGCGCCTCACTGCCCTTCCAGTTTGCCAACGGCAAGGGCGGCAGCGCCGCGATTGACACTTGGTACCGCAACTACGCTGCCAAGGAAATGAAGGACGTGAAGTTCTGCTTTGCCTTTGTGCATGACCCGGGCACCTTCCACGCGCGCAAGAAAATCACGCTGCCCACCGACATCAAGGGCATGAAGATCCGCCCCGCCACCAGCACCATCGGCCAGATGGTCACCTCGCTGGGCGGCACCAATGTGCAGGCCTCCGCGCCCGAGTCGCGCGACATGCTGGAGCGTGGCGTGGCGGACGCCATCACCTTCCCCTGGGGTTCGATCGGTCTCTTTGGCATCGACAAGGTGGTGAGCTACCACATGGATGTGCCGCTGTATGTGACACCCTTCGTCTGGGCCATGAACCAGTCCAAGTACGACAGCATGTCGCCCGCACAGAAGAAGGTGATTGACGAGCATTGCACCACCGAGTGGGCCGAAAAAGTCGCCGCGCCCTGGGCTGACTTCGAGTTCGGCGGCCACGCCAAGATCGCGGCACAGGCTGGCCACGAAGTCTACAAACTCACGCCTGAGCAGCTCAATGCCTGGAAGGCGGCTGTGGCCCCTGGCGAAGCCCAGTGGGCTGAAGGTGTGAAGAAGTCCGGCGGCGACCCCAAGGCCGTGATGGACTCGCTCAAGGCGAGCCTGGTGAAGTACAAGTCGGCGCTGTAAACAGGTCATCCCGGGCTTGACCCGGGATCCCTGCAGCATGAAGCAGTGCAAGCGGAAAGCGACATGAAACCCACTCACATCATGGACCGCATGATCAACTCGATTGAGTGGCTCGCCGCCACTTTTGTCGGGATCGTTGCGCTCAATATTTTCATTGCCGTGGTGCTGCGCAAGTTCTTCAGCACGTCCATCCCGGATGCGTACGACTTTGGCCGCATGCTGCTGGGCATTTTGATTTTCTGGGGCATTGCCGCGACCAGTTACCGGGGCGGGCACATCACGGTGGACCTGATCTGGACCTGGGCCAACCCGCGCCTGCGCCGCGTGATTGATGTGTTTGCCACGGTGGTGCTGTTCTTCGTGGTGGCGGTGCAGACGGCCATGCTGTTCGACAAGGTGCGCGGCACCTATGTGGACAACGTACAGACCTACGACATGAACATTCCCGTCTGGCCGTTCTATGCCGTGGCATGGGCCGGCGATGTGTGCGCGGTGGTGCTGATTGCGATCCGCACCTGGCGGCTGATGTTCAACCCGGAGTTGCTGGAAGAAGAGCATGCCGAAGAACAGCCTGAAACATAGAGATTCCCCATGAGTACAGATGCCGTCGCGATCACAGGCTTTGTGGTCCTTTTCATACTGATGCTGCTGCGCGTGCCGGTCGGCATGGCCATGGGCCTGGTCGGAGTTTGCGGCTACAGCTACATCGTCGGGGTCGGCCCCGCGCTCAAGCTGGTGGGCCAGACCTCCATGCGCACCGTGACCGATTACACCTTCGGCGTGATCCCGATGTTCATGCTGATGGGGGCCATCGTCTCGGTCTCGGGTGTGAGCCGCGAGCTGTTCAGGGCGGCCAATTCAATGATCGGGCATTTGCGCGGCGGCCTGGGCGTGGCCACGGTGCTGGCCTGTGGCGGCTTCGCAGCCATCTGCGGCTCGTCTGTTGCCACAGCGGCCACCTTCTCCAGCGTGGCCTACCCCGAGATGCGGCGCTTTGGTTACCCGCAGTCCTTTTCCACCGGAGTGATTGCAGCCGGCGGCACGCTGGGCGCGATGCTGCCGCCATCTACCGTTCTGGCGGTCTACGCCATCCTGACGCAGCAGGACATCGGCAAGCTCTTTATGGCCGGTGTGATCCCCGGCTTGCTGGCCATGCTGATGTACGTCATCACCATCATGATCATCGTCAAGGTGCGCCCCAACCTGCTGCCGGGCGGCCAGGCGCGGCCCTGGAGCGAACGCGTGGTGGACCTGAAGGCTGTGTGGGCGCCGCTGGTGCTGTTCGTCTTTGTGATTGGCGGGCTGTACGGCGGCTTCTTTACGCCGACAGAAGCCGGTGGCGTGGGCGCAAGCGGCGCGTTCATCCTCGGCCTGCTCCGGCGCAAGCTCAACCGCAGGAACATCCGCGAGGCGCTGCTTCAGGCCACGCGCACCGCAGCGGCCGTGTTTACCGTGCTGATCGGCGCCCTGCTGTTTGGCTACTTCCTGACCATCACGCAGAGCCCGCAAAAGCTCACCGAATTCCTCACCGGCCTGGGTGTGGGCCGCTATGGCGTGCTGGCGATGATCATGGTGATGTACCTGATCCTGGGCTGCCTGATGGATGCGATGGCGATGATCATCCTCACCGTTCCCATCATCTTCCCCGTTATCGTGAAACTGGGCTTTGACCCGATCTGGTTCGGCATCATCATCGTGATGACGGTGGAGCTGGGCTTGATCCACCCGCCTGTGGGCATGAACGTATTCGTGATCAAGAGCGTGGTGAAAGACGTGAGCTTCACCACGATTTTCAAGGGCGTGCTGCCGTTCATCGCGACGGATATTTTGCGGCTGATCATCCTGATCGCCTTCCCCATCATCGCGCTCTGGCTGCCGGGGCGGATGGGATGACGTCGACCACGTACAAGGAAGTCACCTACACGGTGAATGTGGAGTTTGGCGACTGCGATCCAGCGGGCATCGTCTGGTTTCCCAACTTCTTTCGCTGGATTGACGCGGCCTCCCGCCACTTCTTCGTCCAGTGCGGCGTGCCGCCCTGGCATGAGACGGAAAAGACCCTGGGCGTGTTCGGCACGCCACTGGTGGACACGCATTCGAAGTTTCTCAAGACCGCCAGCTATGGCGACACCCTGTCAGTGAAGGTGAGCGTGACCGAGTGGCGCGACAAGAGTTTTGTGCAGGTGTACCGGATCATGCGCGGCGATGAAGCCATCATGGAATGCGAGGAGGTCCGCATCTTTGCAGCGCGCCGCACCGATGGGAAAAACGGCATCAGGGCGGTGGCGATTCCACCGGCGATCCGGGCGCTTTGTTAGTAGCTTCTGCGCGCTTGCGGCCATCGAGCATTGCGTGCACCAGGCTCTCGCTCCGTGCCGGTGAAAACCTGGCGTGCATAGACCATCGTGTCCCACGGGCCTGGGCTTGACGACTTTTCAAAGAATCAACAAGGCCCGAAAGTCATTGACGTTGGTATGCGTAGGCCCTGTTACCACCAGCCCGCCGATGGGGCTGAAGAATCCGTAGGCGTCGTTGCGGTCCAGAAAGTCGTCGACCTTGAGGCCTGAGGCCAGGGCGCGCTGCAGCGTGTCGGGCGCGACAAATGCACCGGCGTTGTCTTCCATGCCGTCGATCCCATCGGTGTCGGCGGCCAGCGCATGCACACCGGGCTGTCCCTGCAAGCCCAGGGCGAGCCCCATGCAGAATTCACCAGCGCGCCCACCCCGCCCCCTGGTAGCGCCTGGCTTGCGCGGCCGCACGGTGACCGTGGTTTCGCCGCCGCTCAGGATCACGCAGGGCTTGCTGA
>JACMQX010000189.1 GCA_014376765.1 Ramlibacter sp.
GGCAAGTCGCGGTTGCCGCCGATGAAGGCGCCTGCGAAGTCGGTGCCGCCAGACATGTTGCACCACCAGATGTCCGGTGTGCCGAGCTGGGCGAACTGCTGCGTGCCCCAGCGCTGCGCCTCTTCACTGAGGGGCGAGCCTGTGGTGCCGAGCGCGCGTACGCGCGTGAGGTCCCCGCACTGGGACAGCTCCAGCCCCGCCTTCATGCAATTGGCAAAGAAGGCCGCGCCCGCGCCGAAGA
This sequence comes from Ramlibacter sp., assembly GCA_014376765.1. Classification (GTDB taxonomy): domain Bacteria; phylum Pseudomonadota; class Gammaproteobacteria; order Burkholderiales; family Burkholderiaceae_C; genus JACMQX01. The sequence continues at coordinate 242 of JACMQX010000189.1, forward strand.
AGGTGACGCCCGTCTCAGCCGCAAAGCGGTACAGCGTGCCCCAGTCGGGCCCATCTTCGCCGGGCTTTTTTGTCCCGCCGGGGTTGCCGTCGTAAATGCAGCAGGTGGTGCCCAGCAGCAGGCCCATCATCTGGCAATTCCACATCACCCAGCCGGTGGAGCTGTACCAGTGGAAGCGTTCGCCCCAGGAGTTGGCTGCATAGCTGCTGCCCAGATCGTCATGCAGCCCCATCAGCGCCATGGCCACAATGACCGCGCCGCCGTGGCCATGCACGATGGGTTTGGGCAGCCCGGTGGTGCCGCTGGAATAGACGATCCACAGCGGATGGTCAAACGGCAGCCACAGCGGCTCGAAGGCGGCGACTTGCGGGTCGTCACGGCTCACCACGCCGGCAAACGGAGTCGCGCTTTCTATAGCGCCTGAGAGGCCAAGCTCGTCCTGCACGATCAAGTGGGTCACCGTTGGCAGCGCGGCGCGCAACTCGGCGACGACGCCGGTGCGGTCAATGTCCTTGCCGCCATAGGTCACGCCGTCACAGGCGATCAGTACCTTGGGCTCGATCTGTTTGAAGCGGTCGAGCACAGCGTTGGTCCCCATGTCGGGCGCGCAGATGCTCCAGACGCCACCGATGCTCACGGTGGCAATGAAGGCGATCATGGCCTCAGGGATGTTGGGCAGGTAGGCGGCCACGCGGTCGCCGGGTTGCAGGCCCTGGGCTTTAAGGTGCAACGCCATGGACGCGACTTGCCGCTTCAGTTCCGGCCAGCTGAGCTCGCGCGCCTGGCCTTTTTCGTTGCGGCTGACGATGGCGGGAAAGCCTGCTGCGCTCGCAGCATCTACATGGCGGAACACCTGGTGGGCGTAGTTGAACTGCGCGCCGGTGAACCATTGCGCGCCTGGCATTTTGTCGACGGACAGCACGGCGGTGTGGGGGGTGGGTGAGCGCAGGTCAAAGTAGTCCCAGATGCTTTGCCAGAAGGCGTCCAGGTCGGTTACCGACCACTGCCACAGGGCGTCGTAGTTCTCGAACGGGAGGCCGCGCTCCGTGCGAAGCCAGTCGGTGTACAGGCGAATTTGCGGGATATAGGGGGGCATGCATGCTTCTTGGGTCATGGCTTGAGATTAGCGCGCGAGGGGGCTGCGCGATGTTGGGGTATGTCAGGGGTCAGGCAGGCTTGGCGGGCGGCTACGCGCTGCAAACTGCGGTGAGATACTGCCCGGCATGACGCTCGCCACCCCGACCCTCGAACATCTGGCCGACCTGATCGTTCAGGTTGCAGCCCCGATTGAAGCGGGCAACATCATCGGCTTGAACAGCCGGGGCCGGCGCCGCGTCATTCCCATCACGGGCGGCGTGCTGTCGGGGCCGCGGCTGCAGGGCCGCGTGCTGCCCGGCGGTGCGGACTTCCAGTTGGTGGTGTCGGAGACGGCGGCCGATCTGGACGCCCGCTACATCATTGCGCTGGACGGCGAGTTTGCCGGCGAACACCTGTTTGTGCAGAACCACGCGCTGAGGCGAGGTGCGGCGGCGGACATTGCGAAGCTGGTGCGCGGCGAGCCGGTGGACCCTGCTGTCATTTACTTTCGCGGCGTGCCGACGCTGGAGGTCTCTTCGCCCCGCTTGCAGTGGCTGACTGAGAGCGTGCTGATCAGCACCGGGGCGCGCTTTCCGGACCGGGTGGAGATGAGCTTTTTCCGCGTGGCCTGAAGAGAGGGCCGTGCTATGGGCCAAGGCGCTGCAGATGTGGTGGGCGGTCGATTTTGGGTGGCCGAATCTTTGGCCAGCGCCTTCACTTGCCGGGTGAGCACTCAAGGACGCCGCTGTCCCGCTGGCAGCGGTGCCTTCCTGTCAGCTGACCCAGGCACCTTCGGCTCGCCGCCAAACAAAGCGCCCAGGCGCGCGCCGATGGCTGTGCCGATGCCGGGCAGGATCACCGTGCCGATCAATGCGCCCGCGATCGCGCCCTTGGGCACGCTGATGTCGGGTTTGTCCATGCTGCCGCTGACCTTGACGGGCACGCCCACCAGCCCATCCACCAGGTCCACAGCAGCCTTCGCTTCTATCTTGCGGTTGTAGATCACGACGTCGCCTGAAGCCGTCAGCACACCACTCTTGGCCTTCAGGTCGTCAAAGGTCCAGATCACGCCGTCGCCGGTGTTCTTCGTATCCATCACGCCGGTGATCCTGTCCAGCGGCGTGGTGCCGTCATGCTCCTTGCCGAAAGTCTTGATGGCCTTGTGCAGATCAAACCTGAGCACCTTGCCTGGCGCTACGGTGAACTGGGTCCGGCTGTGCAGCGTTTGCGCCAGGCCTGCGATGTTGGTCCCGTCCGCATCCAGCACCGTGCTGCCCGACATCCGGCCTGAGACCACCGGTCTGCGGTTAAAGGCCTGCACCGCACTTTGTACCTCAATGTTGCGCGGCTTCAACTCGCCAGACAGGTGCAGCATCTTCTTGCTGTCGGTCTTGATGCGCAGCTCGCCATCAGCCGTGCCGCCGCCGACAGTGATGCGTGCAGCCCAGCGGTCTTCATTGCCGTTGCGTGTCAGCGTGAGGCCTGTCTCGGGCGTCACACCGGGGCGGCGTGCCTTGAACAGGCGTGGGCGCCACCGTTCGTCAAAGTCGATATCACCCTCGTAGAGCACGGGGATGCCGCGGCGCGAGATCCAGGTGAGATCGGTGAAATGCAAATGCTCCAGCGGTACCCGCGCAAGCGTGAACCCACCGGCCACGCCGCTCATTGGCGCACTGCTGCCCTTGCCGCTCTCCCCCGTCTCCTGTGTGAAGGCTTTCAGCGACAGCTGCGGCACCACGGCCCCGTCCACCTCCATCGACTGCAACGACACGACTTTGTGCAGCAGCGGTCGCAGCTGCAGGTAAGCGACGATGCGTTTGATGGTGACCGGCTTGTCCTGCTGCGTCGCCACGTCCTGCAGGATGACGGCGGGTAGTGGCAGCACCATCCAGTGCAGCGCCCCGATCTTGACCGGTACGCCCAGCGCCTCGCTGGCGCGGCTTTCAAACATGCGGGAAAGCTCCTCGTCAGAGGGCACCAACATCACAACGGCAACAGCCGCCACGCCAATCACGGCCAACGGAATACCAAGCCAGAGCAGCCACTTCGTCGTTCGATTCATTCACACATCTTTCAGGCTGTCTGCCGGGCGCGCGGGGTTGTAGGGGAACTTGCAATTCTCCCGGCGGGGGGTTGAGCGCGTGCAGGTGAAAGCGCCGTTCCGGCGACAGACAGATGCCCAGGCCCAACAGCCCGGCCGATCTGCGTTACGCTGCGCAGCATCAGCCTCCACAAGGAAACATCTTGAGCATCTGGCAAAAACCCATCAGCGTCGCCATCCTCAATGGCATCCATGACAATACCGCCGTGCGCGCGCTGGGGATCGAGTTTCTGGCAGTCGGTGACGACTCCATTACTGCGCGCGTGCCGGTGGACAGCCGCACCCGCCAGCCCTACGGCCTGCTGCATGGCGGTGTGAGCGTGGTGCTCGCTGAAACACTGGGCTCGTGCGGCGCAGCCTACTCGTCGCCCGAAGGGCATCGCGCTGTGGGGCTGGACATCAATGCCAACCACATCAAAGGCGCCACGTCTGGATGGGTCACCGGCATAGCGCGGCCGGTGCACATTGGTCGCACCACCCAGGTCTGGCAGATCGACATGAAAAACGATGCAGGCGAGTTGACTTGCGTCTCGCGCATCACGATGGCGGTGCTGGCGCCACGGGGCTGATACCGCAGCTGCTGCAGCAGCAGGGCGCCTAATGCGCCTCGCCGCGCGCGAGGCGCTCACTCTTCCAGTAGACGTCGTCGCCCCCGTTCATGCGGTTGAGCACGCGGGCCAGCACGAACATCAGGTCACTCAGGCGGTTGAGGTATTGACGCGGCGTGTCCTTGATCGGTTCGGCCTGGCCCAGGGCCACCACCGAGCGCTCCGCCCGGCGTGCAACCGTGCGGCAGACATGCGCAAGCGAGGCCGCGCGGCTGCCTGCGGGCAGGATGAATTCCTTCAACCGGGGCAGCGCTTCGTTGTGGTCGGCCAGGGCCTCGTCCAGCACGAGCAGGGCCTCACCTTTCAGCAGTTCAAAGCCGGGGATGGACAGCTCGCCCCCCAGATTGAAAAGCTGGTGCTGAACTTCCACCAGCAACTCGCTCACGGCGGGCGGCAGCTCCTCGCACAGCAGCACGCCGATGTTGGAATTGAGCTCGTCCACATCGCCCATGGCGTGCACACGCAGGCTGTCTTTGGAGACGCGGGTGTTGTCACCCAGGCCGGTGGTGCCGTTGTCGCCGGTGCGGGTGGCGATCTGTGTGAGTCTGTGTGCCATGGTGCCTGTGCTGTCGAGTTGTATCTTGATTTTGCCGCATCGTAAGGCTGCGGTAAAAACCCGCTGTGAAATGTCAATGAAGCAACACATGGCAAGTTGTCTGGTGCGCCTGCCTCTGCCGGGTTGAAATGGCTGCTACTTTTCAAACCACAGGAACTTCAACAACAATGACCAGGACACCACGCCTTTCCACCCAGCATTTTGAAGCCACCAGCATGCTGTTTTTTGCGCTCATGGCCGGCTGCATCCTGTCAGCCGGTGCCCAAACACCGGACGCGCCCATTCCACCCACCAAACCCAAGTGGTCGGCCGAACAGATCGAGCAGAC
>JACMQX010000024.1 GCA_014376765.1 Ramlibacter sp.
AAGCAGGTGATCGCCTCGATCAAGGCTGGCCAGCCTGTGGACCCGGTTCATGGCCAGCGCGGCAAGCAGTGTAGCGTGCATAACACCTACTTCACGCTGCCAGTGCTGTTTGCCATGCTGTCCAACCACTACAGCTTCACATGGGGTCATCCGCAGAACTGGCTGGTGCTGATCCTCATGATGTTTGCCGGCGCGGCCATCCGGCAGTTTTTTGTCATGCGCCATGGCTACAAGCTCGGACGTAATCGCAATCCTTTTGGCTATGCGCTTGCCGGGGTTGCCGTTTTAATTGGCCTGATCGTCTGGATGAAGCCGCTGGATACTGGCAGTGCTGCTGCGCCTGGGAGACCGCTGGGCTACGCCGACATCCAGCCGGTACTCGAACAGCGGTGCTATATGTGCCATGGCGCGCAAGTGCAGATGAAGAATGTGCGGCTGGACTCGGCGGGAGATGTAAAGCAGCATGCCCAGGCGATTTACCAGCAGGTCGTCGTGGCCAAAGCCATGCCGATGAACAACGCCACAGCCATCACTGAGGCGGAACGCACAATGATTGGGCAATGGTTCAAGGCGGGCGCAAAAACGCCGTAGGCAGTCGGGGAGGTTACGGCGTCACAATGTCGCGGAGACATTCACGGACCCCTCAATGACAACACGTGCGCCCAACCCCGCCCTGCAACCCCGCGAGTTTCTTGAGCACCTTTATCGGGCGGCGGTACAGCGCGCACTGCCGCTGCACAATACGGCGGCCGTTTTGCCCAAGCCTCCAAAAGGGCGCACCCTCGTGATCGGTGCCGGCAAAGCCGGTGGCTCGATGGCGCAGGCAGTCGAGTCTTTGTGGCCTGCTGATGCGCCGCTTGAGGGCCTGGTGGTCACGCGTTACCACCACATCCCGCCGCGGCCTGCCGGCCTTGCGCAACGCATTGAACTTGTGGAAGCTGCGCATCCTGTGCCCGACGCAGCTGGCCTTCAGGCGGCGCAGCGGATCCTGGCCATGGTTCAGGGCCTGACGCAGGATGATCTGGTGCTGTGCCTTATCTCGGGCGGTGGCTCATCGCTGCTCACGCTGCCGGCTGAGGGGCTGACGCTACAGGACAAGCAGGGTATCAACACCGCATTGCTCAACAGCGGCGCCAATATCTCGGAGATGAACTGCGTGCGCAAACATCTCTCGCGCATCAAGGGCGGGCGGCTGGCGGCAGCTTGCGCGCCGGCCCGGGTGGTGACGCTGACCATCAGCGATGTGCCGGGGGACGACCCCTCCATCATCGCCAGCGGGCCTACCGTGCCGGACGCCAGCAGTTGCGCCGATGCCATCGCCATCCTGCGGCGCTACGGCATTGCGGTGCCCGATGCGATCATGGCCCGGCTGGAGCAGGGCGCGCTTGAAACGCCCAAGCCGGGTGATGCGCGTTTTGAGGGCCATGAGGTGCACATGATCGCCACGCCGCAGCAGTCGCTTGAAGCGGCGGCGGCCCAGGCGCGCGCAGCGGGCATCACGCCTTACATCCTGAGCGACGAGATCGAGGGCGAGTCGCGCGATGTAGGCAAGGTGCACGCGGCGATGGCGCGCGCTGTGGCGCAGGGGCGGGGCGCATTCAGCAAGCCCTGCGTGATCCTGAGCGGCGGCGAAACCACGGTCACCGTGCGGCCGCGCAAGCCAGGCGCTACCAGGGGGCGGGGTGGGCGCGCTGGTGAATTCTGCATGGGGCTCGCCCTGGGCTTGCAGGGACAGCCCG
>JACMQX010000190.1 GCA_014376765.1 Ramlibacter sp.
AGCGCCATGAGTTCAGGAACAGGAACACGATCAGCACGGTGAGCAGGGCCCCTTCAATCAGGGTGCGGCGCACGTTTTCAACCGCCACGCGAATGGGCCGCGAGCCGTCGGTGATCGGCTCCAGGCGAACGCCGGGCGGCAACTGCGGGGTGATCTCCCGGACGGCCTTGACCAAACCGTCGATCACCTGGATGGTATTTTCGTCCTGCGACTTCTGGATCGACAGCAAAAGCGTGCGGGAGCCGTTGTAGAGAGCCAGGCTGTCAATCTCCTGCGCGCCGTCGCTGATGCGGGCGACCTGGTCGACGCGGATGGCTGAACCGCCCGTGCCGGCTTGACCGGCGCCTCCCTTGCGCATCACGATGATCTTGGCAAAGTCCTCCGGCCGCTTCATCCGCGCATCGATCCTCACCACGCGCTCCTGCGCCAGCGAACGCACCGCGCCCACGGGCAGGTCCTGGTTCTCGTTGCGCACAGCTGCCACCACCTGGTCGGCGGTGACGCCCAGCGCCTCCATGGCCTGCGGGTCCAGGTACACATTGATTTCGCGCTTGGTGCCGCCCACCAGCGTGACCGAGCCGACGCCGCGCACATTCTCAAGCCGTTTTTTCAAGACCTGGTCGGACCAGTTGGTGAGTTCAATGGCGGACATCGGTTTGACCGGCCGCTCCAGGCCATCTGCGCCCTTCACGGTCGTGCTCGGCACGACCGCCAGCGACCACACCGCCCGGCTGGACGGGTCAAAGCGCAACACGCGCGGCTCCTTCACCTCGGTGCGGAACAGCGGCCGGATGGAAGAAATCTTTTCGCGCACATCTTCTGCCGCCTTGCGGCCATCCACATGAAGCTGGAACTCGATGATGACGACCGCCTGGCCTTCATAACTGCGCGAGACGAGGGCGCTGATGCCCGCAATCGAGTTGACGCCTTCCTCGAGTTTCTTGGTGACCTCGCTCTCCACGATCTCGGGTGATGCGCCGGGGTACTCGGCTGTGATCACGACGACCGGGAAGTCGATGTTGGGGAACTGGTCGACCTGCAGGCGCTGGTACGAGAAGATGCCCAGCACCACCAGCATGGCCATGACCATGGTGGCAAACACCGGGTTTTTAAGACTGACCTGGGTGAACCACATGGCGTCAGGGCGCCGTTCCGGCAGCCGCAGTGAACTTCACCGCCGTGCCCTCACGCAAGCTGCCCACCGTGGCGCTGACGATCACCGCACCTTCAACAATGCCCTTGACTGCGACCAGGGTCTCGTCCCCGACCGCTCCGCGCAGGCCCAGCTCCACCGGTTTGTGCACGACCTTGCCGTTTTCAATCGCCTGCACGTAGGGCACAGGCTTGTCGGTGCGCACTGCTGAAAGTGGGACCGACAGCACCGATGCACGCGCCGTACCCAGCGTGCCCTGCGCGAACAGGCCCTGGCGAAGGCCGGTGGCATCATCAATGCCAAGGTAGACCAGCACACTGCGGCTGCCCGCTTGCGTGCTGGGGTTGATGCGCACCACACGCGCAGAAATCGGCCGCATTGCACCGGCCGTTGCACCCGTACTTCCACCCGTACTTCCACCCGTGTTGCCGGCCAGCGCCGTGCCTTCAATCTGCAGGCTTGCGGCCTGGCCCACGCGCACATTTACCGAGTCGGCGGGGCTGAGGCTGGCTTCAAGCTCCAGCCGGCTCAGGTCCACCACTTCAACCACCCGGCCGTCGATGGCCACGCGCTCGCCGGGCTGGGCCAGGCGCTGCGACACCACGCCGGAAATCGGCGAGCGAATCACCGTGTCGTCCATGGACTTTCGCGACACATCCACCGCGGCCAGCGTCGCATTGTGGTTGGCCTGCGCGGCGTTGAGGTTGGCCAGCGAGGTGTCCAGCGCAGTTTTGGAGATGAAGCCCTGATCTACCAGGGCCTTGTTGTTGTCGTACTGGCGCTGCGCGATGTCGATCTGCGCTTTGGCGGATGCGGCCTGCTGCTGCGCCTGGCGCATCCGCGACTGGGATTCGATAGGGTCCACGCGGGCAATCACCTGCCCGGCCTTGACGTTATCGCCCTCGCGCACGGTGAGGCCCTGCAGTTCGCCGGCCACCCGTGCCTTGATGATGGCGGAGTTCACGGCGCGCAGTGAGCCGGAGATCGGCAGGCCCTGCGCCAGCTCGCGCGTCCTGGCGGTGACCACGTCCCCGGCGGCCAGTTCGACTGCAACCTGCGCCTTGTTGGCAGAGGCTTCGGCAAGCGCTGCCTGTTGCGCCTTGCGGCTTGCTACGGCGCGCCAGGCGCCGCTTGCCAGCAGGGCAACGATCACGGCCGCAAGGGCCCACTTCATCCAGCGTTTCATGTCAGTTCCTGGCTCCGTTTTTCTTGTTGTTGGCGGCGTTGTCGGGCGAGATAGTGGCAGTTGGGTCGGCGGGGGTTGTGTTGGTCAGCAAGCCGCCCAGCATGATGTCGACCTGCGATGCGATGTAGCGTTCCGGCAATAACGCCTTGCCCTGGGGCACGCAGGCCCCCAGCGAGTGCTTGGACATGACGAGAAACACCATGGGCGCGATCACGCTGTAGACGGCATAGTCCAGGTCGACGATGCGGAACTCCCCACGCTCCACGCCGCGCTCCAAGATGCGGCGGATCAGTCTCTGGCCCGGATCAATCACCTCCTGCTGGTAGAACGCGGTGATTTCGGGAAAGTTTTTCGCCTCGCTGATCATCAGCTTGGTGATGCCCGACGCTTTGGTGGCGCCCACCCGTTCCCACCAGACAGTCATGCAGTACCTGAGCATCTCGGCGCTGGTGCCTTGAAAGGTCTCGAACTCCTCATTCCACTCCGCAAAGCGGCCCGAGATGTTCTCGCGCACCACGGCTTTGAAGAGTTCTTCCTTGCTCTGGAAGTACAGGAACAGTGTGCCTTTGGACACGCCGGCCCGCGCAGCCACTTCTTCAACCCGCGTGGCGGCAAAGCCCTTTTCCACAAACAGGTCGAGTGCCGCATCCAGCAATTCCCCCGGCCGTGCCTCCTTGCGACGCTCGCGCTTGGCCTGGACTTCTTCGGTCTTGCCTGGGATGAGTTTGGAAAGGGACATGGATGCGGAGAGGGGTTACTACTGACTGGCTGGTTAGTAATGTAGCTTGCCGGGTCCTGGGGGTCAAGTGCAAGCCCTGCGCTGCTGGCGGAGCGCGCGGTTTTTCACACGACCGCATTGAGAGGGAAATTTCGTCGGCGATCCCCGCGCTCCGGGGTGTGCGTTTTTTCGCTACACCGCCAGAGCCTGGCGACGCCTCAATAAAACGCCTGCAACCCAGTCTGCGCCCGCCCCAGGATCAGCGCATGTACATCATGCGTCCCCTCATAGGTATTCACCGTCTCGAGGTTGATCATGTGCCTGATCACGTGGTATTCGTCATGAATGCCGTTGCCGCCATGCATGTCGCGCGCCATCCGCGCAATGTCCAGCGCCTTGCCGCAGGAGTTGCGCTTGATGAGCGACACCATCTCGGGCGCAGCCCGGCCTTCGTCCATCAGGCGGCCTACGCGCAGGCAACCCTGCAGGCCCAGCGCAATTTCTGTCTGCATGTCGGCCAGCTTTTTTTGCACCAGCTGCGTCTGGGCCAGGGGACGGCCAAATTGCACGCGGTCCAGGGTGTACTGGCGGGCGCGCTTCCAGCAGTCTTCCGCCGCGCCCAAGGCGCCCCAGGCAATGCCGTAGCGCGCCTTGTTCAGGCAACCGAACGGGCCCTTCAGGCCGGCAATCTCGGGGAAGCGGTTTTCTTCAGGCACAAACACATCGTCCATCACGATCTCGCCGGTGATGGAGGCGCGCAAGCTCATCTTGCCCTCGATCTTTGGCGCGGTCAGGCCCTTCATGCCTTTTTCAAGGATGAAGCCGCGGATGCATTCCTGCCCGCCAACTTTGCCGTCGGGATCGGCCAGCTTGGCCCAGACCACAAACACGTCGGCAATCGGCGAATTGGTGATCCACATCTTGGCGCCCTTGAGCTGGTAGCCGCCATCCACCGGCTTGGCGCGGGTGATCATGCTGCCGGGGTCCGAGCCGTGGTTGGGCTCGGTCAGGCCAAAGCAGCCAACCCATTCGCCCGTAGCGAGCTTGGGCAGGTACTTCTGGCGCTGAGCCTCGGAGCCGTATTCATTGATCGGGTGCATCACCAGCGAGCTCTGCACGCTCATCGCGCTGCGGTAGCCGCTGTCCACCCGCTCCACCTCGCGGGCCACCAGGCCGTAGCTCACGTAGTTGAGTCCGGCGCAGCCATAGCCTTCAATCGTCGCGCCGAGAAAGCCCATGGCGCCGCACTCGTTCATGATCTCGCGGTCAAACTTTTCATGGCGCGCGGCCATCAGCACGCGGGGCTGGAGTTTTTCCTGGCAGAACTGGTGCGCCGCCTCGGAGATGGCGCGTTCTTCGTCTGTCAGCTGGTCGGCAAGGAGGAAGGGGTCTTCCCAGTTGAAACGGGCTTTGTTGCTCATGGTAGGCGGGGCTTTCCGGGTTACTGCAAGGTGGCCTTGAAGTCTAGAACATCCAGGTGGGTGCCAGCGTCGCCTTCAGGACTTCCGGGCTACTGCAACCCAAGGGGGTAATCCGCTGCGCGCAGAGGGTATGAACCCGGGGTAATAATCGGGCGATGCCGGATTTCCCGGCGGTCCCCAGGAGTCAGGCAAATGAGTACGGAAACCATAGTTCTTGGCGGCGGCTGCTTCTGGTGCACCGAAGCCGTGTTTGTCAAGGTTCGCGGCATCACCGATGTGGAGTCGGGTTACAGCAACGGCCAGTCGCTCAACCCCACGTATGAAGAGGTCTGCACCGGGCGCACCGGGCATAACGAGGTGGTGAAGCTGGAGTACGACCCGGCCCGGATTTCGCTGGAGCAGGTCCTGCAGATCTTCTTCATCATTCACGACCCCACCACGCTCAACCGCCAGGGCAATGACGCCGGCACCCAGTACCGCAGCGGCATTTACTACACCACGCCCGAGCAGAAAAAGGCGGCCGAAGATTTCATCGCCAGGCTCACGCAGGACAAAACCTTTGACCGGCCCGTTGTGACCGAGGTGCTGCCGCAGCTCAACTATTCAGCGGCCGAGGCCTACCACCAGGACTTCTTCGAGAAAAACCCCAACCAGGGTTACTGCGTGGCTGTTGCCGGGCCCAAGGTGGCCAAGTTCAGGAAAACCTTCAAGGAACTGGTGCGGGATTAATGGCGCCAACCATGCCCGCACGCCAACGCGCCCTCACGCCGGTGCTGCTGTTTGTGCTGGCTTTGTTGCTGGCGCAGACGCTGGGCCATGTGCACCGCATGGTGCACCGGCAGGTGGCAGGCTTGCAGGCCCCGGCCGTTGCAAAGCAACAGGCCACGGGTTTTTTGGGCGCCCTGTTCCAGCACAACGACAACGACCCCAGCTGCCGCCTCTATGACCAGTGCGGCAGCCCTGATGCCCTGGTCAGCGTGCCGGCCATTGCTGTGCCGGTGGCGCTGTCCAGTGGGGTCCTGCTGTATTTCACCGGCGAAGCACTCGCCCGCTGGGTTGCGCTGTTCGATGCGCGAGGCCCGCCCTCCATTCGCTGAATCCTCCTGAAGCACTGCATGCGGGCGCGAGCCTGTAAGCAGACTTGCCTTTGCCTGGTTCAATGAATGAGGTCTTATGACATCCCTGTTTCCCCGCAGCGCCGCGTGCGCTGCTGTTTTTGCCTTGCTGGGCAGCTCAGCCCTGGCTCAAAACACATCCGCCACCACGCTGAAAGAAGTGACGGTCACCGGCAACCCGCTGGGCGCTGATCAGCTGATCGTCCCGGCTGCAAGCTACTCCGGCCAGGCACTCCTGCTGCGTTCGGCCACCACTCTGGGCGAGACGCTGAACAATTCGCCCGGCGTCAGCAGCACCTACTTTGGCCCCAACGCCAGCCGCCCCACCATCCGCGGGCTGGACGGTGACCGCATCCGCATTCTGGGCAACGGCGGTGCCAGCGTCGACGCCTCGGGCCTGAGCTATGACCATGCGGTCACGGCTGACCCGATCAGCATCGAACGCATCGAGGTGCTGCGCGGCCCCGGCGCGCTGATGTATGGCGGCAGCGCGGTGGGCGGCGTGGTGAATTTGATCGACAACCGTATTCCGCGTGAGGCCCTGTTTGACGAGAAGGGCGGCCTTGCGGGCAAGGTGGACCTGGGCCTGGCCAGCGCCAACCGCGAACGCGGCGGCGGCTTGCTGCTGGAAACAGGCACCGCCAGATACGGCCTGCATGCCGATGTGTTTAACCGCCGCACCAGCGACGTGAGCGTTCCGCTGTCCCTGGCCTGCATGCAGGGCGGCGTCACCACGTTTTCCAAACGGATCTGCAACTCGGCCAGCCAGACGCGGGGTGGTGCCTTCGGCGGGTCAGTGTTTTTTGACCAGGGCTATCTGGGCGCATCCCTCAGCACCTACCGCAACAACTACGGCACGGTGGCGGGAGACGAAAGCAATATCGACATGCGGCAGGACAAATTTGCGCTGGAAGGCGAGTTGCGCGGCCTTGGCGGCTGGTTCCAGTCGGTCAAGGGTCAGGCGGGCTACTCGGACTACCAGCACACCGAGTTTGACGCCGGCGTGCCGCAGACCACTTTCAAGAACCGCAGCAACGACCTGCGGCTTGAAGGCAAACAGGCGCCGTTGGCCACGGGCCTGGGCAAACTGGAAGGCGTGCTCGGCCTGCAACTTGAAAACACCCGGTTCTCGGCCGACGGTGCCGAGGCGTTTGCGCCCTACAGCACGACCCGCAGCACGGCGCTGTTTGTGTACGAGGAACTGGGCCAGCCCTGGGGCAAGCTCAGCTTTGGCGGCCGCATTGAAAGCGTCAAGGTCAATTCGCAGGGCAACCCGGTGGTACCCGGCTTCTTTGTGGGCAGCCGGGACTTCAAGCCGATGAGCTATGCGGTTGGCGCCCTGGTGGAACTGGAGCGCGTCGGCTTCAAGGGCTGGCAGGCCACCACCAACCTGGCCCGCAGCCAGCGCGCGCCCAAAGACTACGAGTTGTTTGCCAGCGGCCCCCATGGGGCGACCGGCGCTTACGAAGTGGGCAACCCCGCATTCCAGAAAGAAACCTCGCTCAACCTGGACGCCGGGCTGCAGTGGAAGAACGGCCCGGACAAGCTGGCGCTCAGTGCCTTCATCAACGACTTCCGCAACTACATCTCGCTGGAGTCCACGGGCAACACGCGGGATGCGGCGGGCAACGGGGCATCGGGCGCCGGCGTCACGAATTGCGGCGATGGAACGTCTGTGCAATCGGGATGCACGGCTGAGGTGCTGCCTGAATACGCCTATCGCCAGGTGCGCGCGCGCTTCAAGGGGCTGGAGGCCAATGGCAACGCGCGCCTGCTGCAAGGCCCGCAGACGCTTGACCTGGAGTGGCGGGCCGACATGGTCCGCGCCACCAACCGCAGCACCGCCGAGGCGCTGCCGCGCATCGCACCCCTGCGCCTGGGCGCCACGCTGGTCTGGGCACAAGGGCCGTGGGGCGCCAGGCTCGGGTCTGATCGCGCGTCTGCGCAGAATCGCGTCCCCGCAGGGCAACTGCCTACGGCTGGCTACACGTTGTGGAACGCGGCGCTGACCTGGCGAACCCAGGCGGCGGGCGCCAGCCTGCTGTGGTTTGCCAGGCTGGACAATATTGGAAACAAGCTGGCTTACCCGGCCAGCTCCATCCTCACCCAGACGGCACCGGGCAAGTCCCCGCTGCCGGGGCGGAGTTTGAAGCTGGGATTGCAGGCGAGCTTTTAGGCCCTGAAGGCGTTGAAAGCCAGGAAGGCCAGGAAGGCCAGGAAGGCCAAAAGGGCGCTCAGGGCGCCAAGCGCTCCCGCACCCACCGCTGCCGTCCGTCCAGCGTGTAGCGCAGCCTGTCATGCAGGCGGCTTTTGCGGCCCTGCCAGAACTGCCACTCTTCGGGGTGCAGCCGGTAGCCGCCCCAGTTGGGCGGGCGCGGCGGGCTGAGCAAAAACTGCGCGGCGTACCTGGCGGCGTTGGCCATCAGGATGCCGCGGCCGGTGATCACCTCGGACTGTGGCGAAGCCCATGCGCCTATGCGTGAATCGAGCGGGCGGCTTGCGTAATACGCGTCGCTTTCTTCCGCCGGGACCTTTTCTACAAAGCCTTCAATCCGCACCACGCGTTCCAGCTCCACCCAATGGAACTGCAGCGCTGCATACGGGTTACCGGCCAGCTCCTTGCCCTTGCGGCTGTCGTAGTTGGTGTACCAGACGATGCCGTTCTCGTCATAGCCCTTGATCAGCACCACGCGGGTGCTGGGCCGCAGGTCGCTGGCCACCGTCGCCAGCGTCATGGCGTTGGGCTCGGGCACGTCGCCAGCCATGGCTTCTTTCAGCCATTTGTCGAACTGCTCCAGCGGGTTGGCAAATGAGGCGTCTTCGCTCAGCTCGGCGCGCTCGTAGCTTTTGCGCAGGCCGGCGATGTGGGGGGATGGGGTCATGCCGGAAGTATAGGCAACGCGCAAGGTAATAATCCAGCAACGCAGTACCTCATCCACAGCTGGCCGCCAGTGAAAGGACTGCCTGATGAACCCCAGACCCTTGACCGCCCGTGCTGGCGCCAGCAGCAAGATCCCGTCGCCTCCAGTCAACAAGTTGCTCGCCGGTTCCCAAGGCAACATGGAGGCTATCGCCGCTGTATTGGAGCAGGTCTACCTGCCGGATCCGGTCGTCGGCGAGCTGGCGCAGCTGGGCCTGTTTTGCCGCCCTGCCGCAGCCGGCGCTGATACCGGTGGCGACCCCCAACGTCACCTCGACACCATTGAGTACCTGTTGAACCATCTGTGCAAGCGGGCGCGCGCGCACGGCATGGACAGCTACCGCGCGGCCACGCTCGCGCGCGACACGGTGATGACGGCGGTCATGGGCGGCGCAAGCTCCGCGACGGTAGATGTGTCAGGCGGACTTGAGGCCCGGTTGGCGCAACTGGGTTTCACCTGCCACGCTGGCCCGCGAAAAGGCGCGCCGCAGCAGGCCGCCCCGGAGAACAAGGAAGGCCCGGAACTGGCGGCCGTGCTGGCAGCGTCCAGGCATGTTTTGCGGGGTGACCCGCTGCACGGCCCGGGCGGGGCGCCTCGCCTGCTGCAGGCCTTGACGCAGGGAGACGCCGCTGCGGTGACTGCATTCATGGAGAGCCTGCAAGGCCGTGGCCAGGGCCCTGGGCAGATCGCCGATATCGTCGCCGCCAGGCGCTCCGACAAAGCCCCCGGCCTGTACTGTGCGCTGCAGGACGGCAATGCCGCCGCCGTCGCCGCGTACATGTTGGGCTTGAAGGGCCTGGGCCTCAGCACCGAACAGATCGCGGACATCGCCTGCGCCAGGGACGTGAACGGCTACCCGGGCCTTTACTGGGCGATGCGGGACGGGCGCGCCACTACGGTCACGGCATTCATGAACGGGCTGAAGGAGTTGGGCCTCAGCACGCGGCAGCTTGAAGGCATCGCCCTCGCCCGGGACATGACCGGTATCCCGGGCCTGTCCGCTGCGCTGTACGACCGCAAGACCGCCGTGGTGGCTGCGTACCTGGCGGGCCTGAAGGGCCTGGGCCTGCACTCAGGACAGGTCGTCCGCACCACCATGGCGAAGGACCTTGCGGGACGGCCCGGCCTGTACATCGCGCTGCGCGACGGGCGCGCCGCGGCGGTGCCTGCGTATTTGGAAGGACTCAAGGGTCTTGGCCTCAGCCCGAGGCAGATCGGCGATATCGTGCTGGCCATGGATATAGACGGCTGCCCCGGCCTGGCCCTGGCGCTGCACGGCGGGCACACCGCTGCGGTGACGGCGTTCATGAACGGCCTGAAGGATCTTGGCCTGGACCCTCAACAGGTCGCCGATATCGCCCTGGCCGCAGATCCCGCCGGCCGCACTGGCTTGCAGCTGGCACGGGAACGGGGCCACGCAGATGCTGAAAAAGCCTACGTCGAGGGGCTGGCCGGGCTTCAACAACACAAGCTCATGACGCCGCGGCAGATCGCTGACCTCGTCAAGCCGAAAGACAAGCCGCAGTGGTGACGGGCTGCTTGCGTAGCACCCAGCGCCGAATTGGACTGTGGCAACCAAGCGCCCCAGAACCAGCGGAGCCAGCGGAACCAGCTTCCAGCCGCGTCCCCGTTCTTTGGCGCCAGCCTCCATATTCAGCGTCAAAATTGGCGTCGAATATGGAGTCAGCAAAGCGAATTCACCGCCCACTTCATAGTGCTTGTCGGGCGCCCAAACTCCGGCGCTGCGGCCTGTACGATCAGCTGATGCCAGCGCCTGCCGCCTCCGCTTCAAAGTTCCCTGCCGTCATCGTCCTCGCAGCGGGGCGGGGGGAGCGATTCCTTGCCTCTGGCGGGAGCACGCACAAGCTTCAGGCGCTGCTGGCTGGCAAGCCCGTGTTGCAGCATGTGCTGGATGCGGTGCATGCGAGGGGTTTGCCCTGCCAGGTAGTTGAGGCTGCTCCTTCACGGCCTGGCATGGGCGACTCGATTGCCGCCGGTGTACGCGCCACATCTAATGCGGCAGGCTGGCTGATCGTGCCGGGCGACCTGCCGCTGGTGCAGGCCTCAACGCTGCTGGCGGTAGCGCAGGCCCTGCGTGAACACGATGTGGTGATCCCGGTATTCAAGGGCAAGCGCGGCCATCCGGTTGGATTTGCGCGCGTGTGCGGCGTGGCATTGCAACAGCTCGCCGGCCCCCAGGGCGCGGCACCCGTAGTGCGTAGCCGCGCGCCATTCGAACTGCAGGTGGATGATGAGGGTGCGGTGATGGACGTTGACACGGTTGCCGACCTGGCGCGAGCCGCCGCGCTTCTTGCTTTGCGCCTGCGGCCTTGATGCATTCGCGCCGGGTCTGAGGCCGTTGCGTCAGCGGTTGACGTACTTGCTGGAAGTTACTGATCTCGATTCGCCAGTGGCGGCGCAGCCAGCGGCTTGCCATTGCCACTCCCGTCAACCCTCAGCACCAATTGGGCCTCCGCTCCGCTCGAGAGAGCCCGTTGGGCAGCGGCGTCGCCGCCAGCAGCAATTCGCAGATTTCTTCGTTCTGTTGCGGGAGGCCGGCCATGAAAGACTCTGCGGTTCCCGCTGGCTACGCT
>JACMQX010000191.1 GCA_014376765.1 Ramlibacter sp.
ACCAGTTTGGGCGCTGCCTGCTGCGGAACGCTAGCCCACAGTTCGGCCTCGACGGCCAGGTTGTCGGTGTCGCGCTTCCAGTTCACGCCCCAGGTCAGGGCCAGCAACAGCAGCAGGTGCGCGACGACTGCAATGCCAAACGCACGCAGGACGCCGGGTGGCGGAGGCGGAGCGAACTCAAGGCGGTCGGTGTGGCTGTGCATGGTGGCGCGCCGCTACGTTTTGTAAGCGGGTCAGTTGGCCAGCTGGACAGACAGGCCCACGCGCTGCACGCCGGCCCGCTGCAAAGTGTCCATCACCTTGACCACGGTTTCATATTTCACGTTGCGGTCCGCACTGATCACCACCGCCGTACTGGCCTGGCCTTCTTGTGCCCGCTTCACCGCTGCAGCAATGCCCGGCAGGGCGAGCTTGCTGGCCTGGTCCTTGATTTTCATCTCCAGCGATTCGTCTTTGGCGATCGTGATCTGGATGAACTGGTCGGGCTGCCGCGCGGCCTTGCCGACGGAGGGCAGGTCGATCATGCTGGGCGTGATGAGCGGCGCAGTGACCATGAAGATGATCAGCAGCACCAGCATGACGTCGATGAACGGCACCATGTTGATCTCGCTGATGGTGCGCCGCCCGCGGCCGCGTGATCGGACTGATGGCATGTTTTGAAGCTCCCGGGCTGCGCGTCAGTGGCCCGAAGCCGAACTGGTTGGGGAGTTGGCCGTGTGCGCCCCCAGATTGCGCTGCAGGATGTTGGAGAACTCTTCAATGAAGGTCTCCAGCTTGATTGCGATGCGGTCAATGTCGTGCGCAAACCGGTTGTAGGCCACCACGGCAGGAATGGCTGCAAAGAGGCCAATGGCGGTGGCCACCAGCGCCTCGGCAATGCCGGGTGCCACGGTGGCCAGCGTCACCTGCGTCAGCGCCGCCAGGCCAATGAAGGCGTGCATGATGCCCCACACCGTACCGAACAGGCCCACATACGGCGACACGGAGCCCACCGAGGCAAGGAAAGAGAGATTCGCTTCAGCCACATCCATCTCGCGCTGGAAGCTCGCCCGCATGGCGCGGCGGGCGCCGTCCATCAAGGTGCCGGGGTCACTGATGCGGCGCTCGCGCAGCTTCTGGTATTCGCGCATGCCGCTGGCAAAGATGCGTTCCATCGGCCCTGAGAGTTTGGCGTTTTGCGCGGCGGCGGCGAACAGGTCGTTCAGGCTGGTGCCAGACCAGAACTCGCGCTCGAACACTTCATTGAGTGACTGGATACGCTTGAGTGCAAACAGCTTGCGAAAGATGGCCGCCCAGCTGGCAATGGACACGACCACCAGCAGCAGCATCACCAGTTGCACGACCCAACTTGCGTTGAGCACCAGGCTCAACATCGACATGTCACGGTTCATTGCAGGATTTCCAGAAGGGTTGGCGGGATTCTCGCAGGGCGCAGCGTGGCGGCGTCCACCCAGCCGATGCGGATGGTGCCCTCGCACAGCACGGTCTCGGTGTTGCCCGCACGGGCCAGCGCGCGCTGCGTGATTGTGAGCGAGGCCCTGCCTTTTTGACTGAGCGCTGCGGTAACAAGAAGTTCATCATCCAGCCGCGCGGGCAGGTGGTATTGGACGGTGGTTTCGCTCACCACGAACATGCCGCCTGTCTCTTCGCGCAGCTCGCTTTGCGCAATGCCCAGCGAGCGCAGCCATTCGGTACGGGCGCGTTCGAAGAACTTGAGGTAGTTGGCGTAGAAGACTATGCCGCCGGCGTCGGTGTCTTCCCAGTAGACCCGCACGGGCCAGACAAACTCGTGCAGTACAGGCTTCAGGCCGGCAGTGCCTGCAGGCCGGGTGTTCATGCCAGCAGCGCCTGGAGGCGCGCTGCCGACTCCCGCAGCTGCGCCATGGAGTTCGCTGTGGAAAAGCGCACAAAGCGTTGCGTGTCAGCCGTGCCAAAGTCGCGGCCGGGTGTGACGGCCACGTGGGCCTGCTTCATGAGCTCAAAAGCAAAGTCCCAGCTGCCGTTGATGGGTGTGCCGTCTCCCACCTTCTCGCCAAGCTTTTTGCAGGCCTGCGTGCAGTCAGCCCAGGCATAGAAAGCGCCGTCGGGCATGACCGGCACCTCAAGGCCCATGGCGTTGAGCGCGGGGATGAAAAAGTCGCGCCGGGCCTTGAACTCGGCGCTGCGGCGCTCGTACTCGGCAATGCTCTCGGGCTCAAAGCAGGCGAGGGCGGCATGCTGGGCGACGGTGCTCGGGCAGATGAACAGGTTTTGCGCAAGCCGCTCTACGACCGATACCAGCGCATCGGGCACGACCATCCAGCCCAGGCGCCAGCCCGTCATGCTGAAGTACTTGGAGAAGCTGTTGATGCTGATGACCTGGTCATCCAGCGCGAGCGCGGTACGGCCATAGGTGGCGTCGTAGCTCAGGCCAAGATAGATTTCGTCCACCAGGGTGATGCCGTTGCGGCGGCTGACCACTTCATGAATGCGGCGCAGTTCATCCGGGTGGATGGATGTGCCCGTGGGGTTGGAGGGCGAGGCCAGCAGCACGCCACGCGTCTTGCTGCCCCAGGCGGCGTCCACCTTGGCCGCGCTGAGTTGGAAGCGCTCCTGCGCCGAGGTGGGGATCAGCACCGCCTTGCCGTCTGCGGCACTGACGAAGTGCCGGTTGCAGGGGTAGCTTGGGTCCGGCATGAGGATTTCGTCGCCGCTGTCGATCAATGCCAGGCAGGCCAGCTGCAAGGCAGCAGACGCGCCGGCGGTGATGACGATGCGGCGCGCAGGCACCTGCACGCCAAAGCGCGTGGCATACCAGCTGCTGATGCGCTCGCGCAGCGCTTCCAGGCCTGTGGCTTGCGTGTACTGCGTGGTGCCGTTGTGGATGGCGCGGGCGGCAGCTTCCTGCACCAGCGGTGGCGCGGTGAAGTCGGGCTCGCCGATGTTCAGGAAGATCATCGGCATGCTGCTATTTGCCACCTCGCGCGCCATGGCCGAAGCGGCCTTGGCCACTTCCAGCACATAGAACGGCTCGATGCGTTCAGCGCGGTTGGAA
The DNA here is from genome assembly GCA_014376765.1 of Ramlibacter sp. Classification (GTDB taxonomy): domain Bacteria; phylum Pseudomonadota; class Gammaproteobacteria; order Burkholderiales; family Burkholderiaceae_C; genus JACMQX01. Next base: position 3,035 of record JACMQX010000191.1, read on the forward strand.
ATCTTCATGCACGGGCCTTGCCGCTGGCCTTGTCTTTTGCCACTTCTGGCGCGCGCAGCGAGGGGGCCAGGCCGTTGAGCACGGCGTTTACGTATTTGTGGCCGTCGGTGCCGCCAAACTCCTTGGCCAATTCCACACATTCGTTGATGACCACGCGCCAGGGCACTTCGGCGCAGTGCTTGAATTCGTAGGCGCCTATCCACATCACGCCATGTTCGATGGGCGAGATCTCGGCGAATTTGCGGTCCAGCAGGGGCTCGATCAATGCGTCAAGCTCGGCCGCTTCGCGAATGCAGCCATGCAGCAGCGCGTCGTAGTGAACCGAGTCGGCTTTGTGAAAGCCCGACAGGTCGCGGGTGAAGAGGTCGATGTCTTCAGGCTCGTTGCGACCCACGAGGCGCTGGTAGAGCGCTTGCAGCGCGAACTCGCGGGCGCGGCTGCGGCTCGATTTGGCAGAGGCTTTGCGCACGCCCGTGCTGGTGAGGCCAGTGCGTGACTGCCTGGCGCCGGTCGCCGGCTTGGTTGCAGATTCGCCGGCGGGTTTTCCTGCAGGGGGCTGTGCTGCGCTCATGACAGCCTGGCCAGCAAATTGGCCATCTCGACCGCTACGCGGGCTGCGTCGCGGCCCTTGTCGCTCTGGCGGGCCACAGCCTGCGCCATGTCCTCGGTCGTGAGGATGGCGTTGGCAATCGGCAGCTGGTAGTCAAGCGCCACACGGCTCACGCCGGCGCCGGACTCATTGGCCACGAGTTCGAAGTGGTAGGTCTCGCCGCGGATGATGCAGCCCAGCGCAATCAGCGCGTCGTACTGCTGCTTTTCGGCCATGGCCTGCAGGGCCAGTGGCACCTCCAGCGCGCCAGGTACCAGCACGTGGCCGATGTGCTTGTCATCCACGCCCAGGGCGGCAAGTTCGGCCTTGCAGGCTTGCGCGAGGGCATTGGTGATGCTTTCATTGAAGAGTGCCTGGACGATGCCGATGTACAGCTTCCTGCCGTCCAGCTGGCTCGCCGTTCCTTTTTCTGCGCCAAACATGTTTATTCCTTTGGGATGTAGCCGGCAATTTCGAGCCCATACCCGGCCATGCTGGGCATGCGGCGCGGGTTGCCCATGAGATTCATTTTGTGGACGCCGCATTCGCGCAGGATCTGCGCGCCCACGCCGTAAGTGCGCAGGTCCATGCGGCCGCGCTCCGGTGCCTGGGAGGCGCGGGCTGTACCTTCAAACTGCTCCAGCAGTTGCGCGGCGCTTTCACCGCAGTTGAGCAGCACGGCCACGCCCTTGCCCTCCTGCCCAATGCGCTTGAGGCAGGCCTCCAGGCTCCAGGAGTGCATGGAACGGTTCACTTCCAGCGCGTCCAGTACCGACAGGGGCTCGTGCACGCGGGCGATCACGGTGTCGCCGGCATTCCACTGGCCCTTGACCAGGGCCAGGTGCAGGCCCTGGCTGGGTACATCGCGAAAAGCGTGGGCGGTGAATTCGCCAAATGCCGTATTGAGCGTGCGCGTGCCGATTTTTTCAATCAGGGATTCGTTGCGGCTGCGGTATTCGATCAGGTCGGCGATGGTGCCGATCTTGAGATTGTGTTCTGCGGCGAATAGCTGCAGGTCGGGCAGACGGGCCATCGTGCCGTCGTCTTTCATGATCTCGCAGATCACGGCTGCTGGGGTGCAGCCCGCCATGGCAGCGAGGTCACAGCCGGCTTCGGTGTGGCCTGCGCGCATGAGCACGCCGCCGTCAACCGCCTGCAAGGGGAATATGTGGCCGGGTTGCACCAGGTCGTCAGCGACTGCGTTTTTCGACACCGCAGCCTGCACGGTGCGGGCCCGATCGGCTGCAGAGATGCCGGTGGTGACGCCCACCGCAGCTTCAATGGACACGGTGAAGGCCGTGGCGTGCTTGGTGCCGTTGCGCACCGCCATGGGCGGCAACTTCAGGCGCTCGCAGCGCTCGCGCGTCAGGGTGAGGCAGATCAGGCCGCGGCCATAACGCGCCATGAAGTTGATGGCGTCCGCTGTGACGTGCTCCGCGGCCAGCACCAGGTCGCCCTCGTTTTCACGGTCTTCTTCATCGACCAGGATGACGATTCGGCCTGCGCGCATCTCAGCCACGATGTCTTCAACGGGCGAAATGGCGACGGGGGAGGGTGTCATGCGGAGGGCTTTCAGGATTCTTGTGGCGGGGAGGGCGCCGTTGGAGCCGATTGGATGGTGTGCGCTGACTGCACTGGCGCCGTGAGCATGCGCTCGACGTAACGCGCGATGAGGTCGATCTCGAGATTGACTGTGGAGCCCTTGGCCAATGCGCCCAGGGCCGTGTTTTGCACGGTGTGCGGGATCAGGTTGATGCTGACTTCAGTTCCCACCTCGCTGTCGCTCGCGCGGTTGACGGTGAGGCTGACGCCGTTGACGGTGATCGAGCCTTTGTAGGCAAAGTATTTGCCCAGCTCGCGCGGCGCGAGGATCCGCAGCTCCCAGCTCTCTCCGATCTGCGCGAAGTACGACACGGCGCCGATGCCATCCACATGACCCGACACAATGTGCCCGCCCAGGCGGTCGCTCGCGCGGATCGCTTTTTCCAGGTTGATCAGGCCCGGCTGGGCGAGGCCCGTGGTTTTGTCGAGAGACTCGGCAGAGATATCGATGCTGAACCGGAGCGCGGGAGGGTCAAGTTGCGTGACGGTCATGCAGGCGCCATTGAGCGCGATGCTGTCGCCCAGGCCCACGTCATTGAGGTAGCCGGCGGGCGCCTGTATGGTCAGGCGCTTGCCGTGCTGTAAAGAGCTTCCCAGGTCGTGAACAGCGACGATGCGCCCCACGCCGGTGATGATTCCGGTAAACATATAAGTATTTTCGCAGGGAAAGCGCCCATTGTTTGGGCAGGGGGATCAAACAGGTGATTTAAAAATCATCGTGGCCGTTGGCGCGGGCGAGGATTCGCAGGTCTGGGCCAATGCGGTCGAAGGATTGAAAGGTCAGCGGGACTGCTGCATCCAGGGTAGCCAGGGGTCCCAGGCTGGCCATGTCCCGTCCCTGGCCTATCAGTTTGGGCGCGAGGTAGACCAGGTAGTCATCAACCAGGCCTTCGCGGACCAGTGAGCCGTTGAGTTTGTGTCCGGCTTCCACATGCAATTCATTCACCTCGCGCTTTGCAAGGTCGGCCAGCATCGCGGCCAGGTCGACTTTGCCACCGGGGCCGGGCATCGGCACGACGGTGGCGCCACGCCGTTCAAGCCCTTGTGTCCTGGCTGGATCGGCTTGCGCGCAATAGATCAGCACAGGCCGGCCTTCGATGAACAGCTTGGCATCAAGGGGCGTTTCAAGCCGGCTGTCAACGATGACCAGCCGGGGTTGACGGGAGGTCTGGACCAGCCGCACGTCCAGCCTCGGATCGTCTTCCAGCACGGTTCCTATACCGGTGAGCACGGCGCAGGCCCGGGCCCGCCAGGCATGGCCATCGATGCGTGCCGGCTCCGAGGTGATCCACTGGCTGGTCCCGTTGTCCAACGCCGTTTTGCCGTCCAGCGATGCAGCAGTTTTCATGCGCACCCATGGCGTCTTGCGGACCATGCGGCTGAAAAACCCGATGTTGAGTTCGCGCGATGCTGCTGCGCCCGGGCCGATGATGACTTCGACCCCGGCGGCGCGCAGGCGCCGGAAACCTTCGCCTGACACTAACGGGTTGGGGTCTGGTAGTGAAGCCACGACCCGGGCAATGCCGGCGGCGACCAGCGCGTCGCAACAGGGGCCTGTGCGGCCCTGGTGCGAGCAGGGCTCTAAAGTGACCCAGGCTGTCGCGCCCATGACAGAGGGCCCCCGGCTGGCAGCGTCACGCAAAGCCATCACCTCGGCATGCGCGCCGCCGGCCACCTGGGTCCGGCCTTGTCCGAGCACCTGGCCGTCTGGTGACACCAGCACGCAGCCTACGCGCGGATTCGGTGACGTATGCCGGAGCGCCTGGCCAGCCAGGGCCAAGGCAGTTTCCATGAAAGCTTGCGGGTCGGGCATATGGGTAAGGCGCGTTGAATGTGGCTTGCCGGACGTGGCCGCCTGACCTGAAGCCGTTGACCGTCCGGGCGCCGGGAGTCCACGTTCATCGACTGGCAGGTGGCATCGGACGTCGACGTGTCTAGCATACAACCATGTCTAAAAAGAACGCCTCTCGGGGCTTCACGCTTGTTGAGTTACTGGTGACCATCGGCATCGTCGGGATTCTGACTGTGATTGGATTGCCAGCGATGCGGGACACGCTTGAGCGCAATTCTGTGTCCGGGCAGGTCAACACGTTCATAGGTGCGCTGCGGTTTGCCCGTTCAGAGGCAATCAAGCGCGGCCTCACCATCAAAATGTGCCGTGCCGTGGGTGCTGAATCGGCCACGACGCCCGCCTGCACAACTGGAGGGGGCAACGCTTCACCGGGCTGGGCGACGGGCTGGATTGTTTTCATTGATCGCAATGACAACGGAACGATGGATGCCACCGACATCCTGCTTCGTGCCCAAGAGGAAATGACGAGCAGCGGCGGCATCCTGGGAGGGGCGGGCAACGTTGTCTTTTTGTTCCGCCCCAACGGCATGCTGGCCGCATCGGGGGCGAGTCAGTTCACATTCAAGTCCAAATCCCAGGACAGCGCGCAGGAACGCCGGGTTTGCGTGTCGACACAAGGCCGGGCGCGAATTGCTGCGAGCGCCACCACTTCCTGCACGGACACCGACGTATGAAAAATAACGCCATATCCCTTTGCAGCACACGGCGGCGGTTTGTACACCAGCGGGGCACGTCCCTGCTGGAAGTCCTCATTGCGGTGCTGATCATGTCCTTTGGTTTGCTCGCATTGGGCGGACTGACGGCATCGTCTGTGCAGTATGGAAAGATGGCCCAATTCCAAACGCTTGGGGTGCAGCTGGCCATTGACTACAGCGACCGCATGCGCGGCAATGCAGATGGCTTCCTTCTGGGTTCGTATGACAAAGCGGTTGCCTATTCCAGCTCTGGCACCCTGCTCACTGTGCCGACCTGCGCTGTCGTAACGGCCTGTACCGTGGCGGAAATCGCTGCGATTGACAAGGCGGAGTGGGTCAATTCGCTCAAGCAGCGGCTCCCGGGCGGAGATGCGTTCGTCAAGCGTGATCCGTCCAACCTGCTGGCGGTTGACGTCTGGATCATGTGGACCGACCCCAACCTGAGTTACGGAGGGAATAACACCCTGTCCACAGGCAATGCCACGCGGGACTGCCCGGCCGCGGCCATCGCAAGTGTGAGCCCGACGCCTCGCTGCATGTTTTTCAGGATGAGCATATGAGATCAATCCGCCGCCAGGTCGGCCGCACGCTGATCGAGTTGATGATTTCCATCACGATCGGTCTTGCGGTCATGGCCGCTATCGTGGCGATCTACAGCGCCACCACTTCAACGAGCCGGCAAGCAGATGCTTCACAGCGCATGAGTGAAGACGCGGCCGTGACCTTGAATCTTCTCGGCACCTATTTCCGGATGGCCGGGTTCAGCTTTCCGCAAGCGAATGTGGCGACCAATACAGTCACTGCGGGCAGCGCGACATTTCAGGTCAAGGACAGCAATTTTTCGGGTACGGCGATCCGCGGTTGTGACAACGGTTTCAGCAACCCGACGGTTAGCGCGACGACCTCCCTGACATGCAACGGATCAGCGGGGCCGGATGCCGTCGTTGTGCGGTTTGAAGCCGATACGTCCAATACATTTCCGACCACGGACTCCCCGCCGCAAGCCTCTGATTGCTTGAGCCAGGGAATTTCAAATAACGGTACCTCCGATTTCGATGGCACGACCGCCTACACGGTAATGGAGGCTCGCTTCTACCTCAGGAGCGGAACGGCTAGCGGCACTCGGGACCTGTACTGCGGGGGGAACGGGACTTCCACCTTTTCGGCGCAGCCGCTCATTCAGTATGTTGACGACCTTGTACTGGCCTACGGAGTAGCTGTCGATGTGTCCAGCCACCAGGTGGTGCAGTACATGACCAGCGCCCAGATTGACGCACTCGGAGGAACCATGGACGCCAACTGGGGCCGGGTGATCAGTGTGAAGCTGTGCATCGTCATGCGCAGTGAATCAGCTGACCAAGCGGGCGTTGGCTCTTACGTTGACTGTTCGGGCAGTGTCGTGACAGCCAGCGACAAATACCAGCGGCGAGCCTTCTCGTCCGTAGTGGGGTTGCGCAACCGGGGAGGGTTCGTGCTGTGACACCTAAACAAATGTTGGGTCAGGGTCGCCCGCGTGGCTTGGGCCGGCAGGGCAGGCAACGTGGTGTGGTTCTGGCGTTGTCGCTCATCTTGCTTGTGATCATCTCGATGGTGGCCGTCATGGCTGTCAGGGGCTCATTGTCAAGCGAGCAGGTCTCCAAGAACCTGCGGACCAATGCTGTCGCCCAGTTGGCGGCCGAGACCGCTCTGCGTTTTTGTGAAAACCAGGTGATGAGCGGCTCCAGCCTTTATACGATCAACGAGATGCCGCTGACTTCAACTGCGACATTCCCGACGCTCTGGCAGACCCGAAGCAACTGGGCAGACGCAACCATCGCCGGAACCCTGACCTCCGATGTAGCCAACTCGCCCGACAGCACGGGCGTGGCATTGCCCGTGCTGCCCAAATGCATCATCGAGAGATATCCCCTTGTGACGGCGACCGGCGGCGTGCCCCGGGAGTCGTATTTGATTACAGCGGTTGGATACAGCCCGGACTACCGAACCGCTACCGGAGTTGTGACTTCGGGCGGTGAAGTCTGGGTGCAATCAATACTGCGCTATTGAGGTTAATGATGAAAAATTTACGGATTTTTATGTGTCTGGTGTTCGCATCCATTCTTGGTGCGGGAGTAGCATTTGGTCAGGTTTCGCAAGCTCCCCTTGTGCAGGCTGGAACGTCGGTGCCGCCAAACTTGATGTTCACACTTGACAACTCTGGTTCGATGTCGTTTCAGTGTGTTCCAGAAATTCTTTGCTATGACGGATCGAGCGATCAGGTAAATGCAACGATTTCGGGCCCTGCTGGAGTGCAGGCTGGCGGGCTGCGAACCGCCACGGTAGACGACAACCACCTGTACAACCGGCAGATGCGTTCATCCCAAGTCAATACCCTTTACTATGATCCCGCTGTGCAATATTTGCCGTGGCTGAAGGAAGATGGGACGCGCTACAACGCTTACCCGATCACAGCAGCTCCACCGGTTCTGGGGGTTGCAACCACGGTGAACCTTGCCATCACACAGTCCCTGAATATCAACTGGTGCACAAGTAACAATTCTTGCGCGACCAGCACGAAAGTCGCCTATCCGGCTCAGTACTACACGCTGACTGCTGGAGCCAACCCGAACTTGACAGCGAGCTTCACCTTGACCGCCATTCGCGGCACAGGCACAACGTACACCAAAATGGTTACGGGCGAACGAACAGATTGCGCGGCAAGCACGTATTGCACCCTTGCTGAGGAGCAGCAGAATTTTTCCAACTGGTATACCTATTCGAGCCATCGGCTGCTTTTGGCGAAATCAGGGACGGCTGAAGCTTTCTATAACATTCTTGTGTCGTACCGAGTGGGTTATGGAAAGATCAGTAACGCGTCTGGCTCTGCCGTTGATACGGTGAGCACCAACACCGTGATTCGGGGAGTAAGACCCTTCACAGGCACTGACCGCCAGGCGTTCTTCACGTGGTTGTTCGGCGTTACGGTGAGTGGGTCAACCCCGCTTAGAAGGGCGCTCGATGATGTAGGACAGTATTTTTCCCGTGCAGACAACTATGGTCCCTGGGGTGCGGTCCCCGGCACGAACGATACGACTGCGCAACTGACGTGCCGCAAGTCCTTTCACATCCTGATGACCGACGGTATCTGGAACGGCTCTGCTGCTTCTACTGCCGGGGCAGCCGGAAATGTGGACAACACTCCAGGCCCCACTATCACCGGGCCCAGTTCGCAAACTTACCAATACATTCCATCTTTTCCGTACAAGGGTACGAGCTCCGGTACCTTGGCAGATGTGGCTATGTATTACTGGAATCGGGACCTTCGACCAGACCTGGCCAATGATGTGAAGACGACGCCTGGCAACCCGGCATTCTGGCAGCACATGGTCAATTACACGATTGGTCTGGGGCTGTCGGGAAATCTCAACAACCCGGCTGACCTTAACGCGTTGACCGCGGGTACCAAGAACTGGGGCTCGCCCGGTACATCTGGGCCAATTGATAACGTTGATGATCTTTGGCATGCAGCTTTGAACAGCAGAGGTCAAAGTCTAAATGTGCAGAACTCAACCGAATACGCGAATGCTCTGAGGGCAATTCTTGCCAACATTGACGAGCGCACTGGAAGTGAAGCTGGTGTGGCTGTATCCGGACGATTCCTGTCGTTAGGTTCAAGAAAGTATGTTCCGGAATACCGCACGGGCGTCTGGACAGGTCAACTTTCGGCAATCACGCTGGATTCGCAGGCCAATGATGACCAGGTTATCTGGAGAGCTGGCAATAGCGTTCCGTCTTTTAACAATCGCTCTATCTTCACGTTCAAGGACACCACAACGAGGGGAATCACATTTACCTGGGCTTCTTTGACGGCCCAAGGCATGACAAGCAACTTTCTTGTCACAGTGCCTGAGGGCACCGGCCTGATTAACTACCTGCGGGGCGACGCGACCCTCGAAAACTCAATCTACCGGGCGCGGGGGTCTGCGAGCCGTACCAATACGACAACCCTGCCCACTTTGGGCGATATCGTGAATTCGTCGCCAGTATGGGTCAAGGACCTGACCGACCTTCAGTACGACTTTTTGCCTTCGACCGTCTCTGCACGCCTGACCTACAGGCAGTTCCTCAGTAACAAGAAAAATCGCGTTCCCCAAGTAGTGGTGGGCGCCAACGACGGGATGGTGCATGCATTTGATGACAGGGGCGGGACCGAAACATTCGCGTACTTCCCGAAGACGCTGCTGCCCGAGCTCAAGCGGCTGGGCGACATCCCCTATCTTCACCAGTACTACGTCGACGGCCCCATGATGGAGACTGATGTGTATGACGGCTCCACCTCTGCTTGGCGGAACCTTGTTGTCGGCACGACCGGCGCAGGAGCCAAAGCCATCTTTGCGATCAACATGCCTGTACCGGCTACCCCGACCGGGACGGGAACAGTGTCACTGAGCCTCTTGCCACCGGGCGCCAGCGACATTCTTTGGGAGGTCAGCAATACCGGCAGTTTCTCGGAGCTTGGATATGTGTTGTCGACCGCCGAGGCAGGGATGACGCGCGACGGTAGCTGGGTTGTCATCACCGGAAATGGCTATGAGAGCGCCTCCGGAAATGCGCAGTTGTTCATCATCAATGCGCTCACCGGTGCACTTATCAAGCGTATTGATACGGGCGTAGGGGGAAACAACGGACTGGGTGGTGTACGAGTAGTGCGCGACCTCAAGCAACAGATCGTTGCTGTTTATGCCGGCGACCTCAAGGGCAACATGTGGAAGTTTGACCTGTCCTCAACGTCTAGCAGCGCGTGGGGTGTGGCATTTGGCGGCAGTGCCCTTTTCAATGCCGTCAACCGTACCGGTACTGCCGAGCCTTTCACTTCAGCGCCGACTTTTGTGCTGCATCCGCTGGGCGGCATCATGTTGCTTGCCGGAAGCGGAAAGCTCTTTGAAGACGCCGATACGGCGAACGTGCAGGAACGCACTCTCTATGGCCTGTGGGACAAGGTTGCGGTGGGCGCGGTTTCCAGTACTTCAACCGGGGTCATCTCTGGCACTGCAACGCTGGTCATGCAGGCTGTGTCGTCAACACTGATCGTGACGACAACTGCCAGCGCTGCGACGACGTCGACAAGCGCAACCTTCAATACCGCAACCTACTACACATCAACCAACAACCCTGTGGACTACGCGACCAAGAGGGGATGGTATTTGCCCATGACCATCCAGCCGGGTGAGCGGACGGTTTACGACCCGCAGATTGCGGTCGGCAGGGTGTTTTTTGAAACTGTTGTGCCAGGCGGTGTGGTGACAACCTGTGTTGCCACCAACGGCATCGGATATAACTTCGTGCTGGATCCGTTCAGTGGTGCATCAGGACTCGATGGGCCGACGTTCGATACCAACGGGGATGGAATTATCAATTCCAGTGACATTGCAGGAGCGGTAGGCTACAAAACCAGTGCAGACGGTGGCGACGGCATCTTGCTCAAACGTGGTACCAGTGCAACTGGCGGTTCCAATGGGGGCGCCGGGGGTGTTCCAGGAGACGTTTGTACGGTCAGCACCAGTACTTGCCTGTGTACCTCCGGTATCTGTGTCGCACCACCAAAGGACACATGCAGCCAAGCGGCCTACACTGTGTCACCGGGTTCCAGTAAACAAGTGTGCGGGGATAAAAATGCAGTTCGGCGCAGCTGGCGCCAGCTCATCAACCCGCCAACTTAATAACGAGGAATGATCATGCGCAGTCGGGGTTTTACATTGGTAGAGATAATGATCGTGGTGGCGATCGTGGCGATTCTCGGAGCAGTTGCGCTGCCCAGTTATCGCAGCTCGGTTCAGAAGTCGCAAAGAGCAGAGGCCAGAGGCGTGCTGCTTGAAACGGCGCAGTTCATGCAACGCTTCTACTCGCAGAATGACCGGTATGACCAGGACCGGACTGGCGCCGCAGTAGCCATTCCTGGGCCGCTGGCGACCGTGCCCAAGGGCGTCACACCGACGGTTGGCGCAAATTATGTGGTGTCATTTTCTGGCAGTCCCACTGTGGCTGGCTTTACCGTGCAGGCAGTGCCGCAGGGTGCAATGGCCAGTGACGCATGCGGGACGCTAAGTCTGGACAATGTGGGACGCCGGGACAGGACTGGCACGTCAACGTCGGTCAGCGATTGCTGGAAGTAAGGCTCTTGCAGTACCTTACTTATGCGGGTTGTCAGCGCCGCACTTCATCGACCAGCGTTTTGAATTCGTCGATGTCTTCAAAGCTGCGATAGACGCTGGCAAAACGCACGTAAGCCACCTTGTCGAGCTTTTTTAGCTCGCGCATCACCATTTCACCAATTCTGTTGGACGGCAGTTCGCGCACGCCGAGGCTCAGCAGTTTTTCTTCGATCCGCTCAATTGCTCCGTCGATTTGCTCGACGCTGACCGGCCGCTTGCGCAATGCAAGATTCATGGATGCGCGCAGCTTCAACCGTTCAAACTCGATTCGCCGGCCGTCTTTTTTGACAACCACCGGGAAGTTGACATCGGGCCGTTCGTACGTGGTGAAGCGCTTTTCGCAGGCGCCGCACTGCCGGCGCCTGCGGATGAAGTCCCCGTCTTCAGACACACGCGTTTCAACCACCTGGCTGTCGGCGTTACTGCAGAAAGGGCATTTCATGTGACCTGCTCTTACTTATAGACAGGGAATCTGGCTGTCAACGCGTTGACCCTTGCACGGACTGCTTCGCTATTGGCTGCGTCGCGCGGGTTGTCCAACACGTCGGCGATAAGGTTGGCCGTCTGGCGCGCTTCCTCATCCTTGAAGCCACGGGTGGTCATGGCAGGCGTACCAATACGAACGCCGCTGGTCACCATTGGCTTTTCCGGATCGTTGGGAATGGCGTTCTTGTTGATGGTCATGTGCGCGTCACCCAGCACAGCCTCAGCTTCCTTGCCTGTGATGCCTTTGGCGCGCAGGTCAACGAGCATGACGTGACTTTCGGTACGCCCGCTCACGATGCGCAGGCCGCGCTGGGTCAAGGTCTCAGCAACAATCTGGGCATTCTTTAGGACCTGTTGCTGGTAAATCTTGAACTCCGGCATCAGCGCTTCCTTGAATGCAACCGCTTTGGCGGCGATGACATGCATGAGCGGCCCGCCCTGCAAACCTGGAAAAATCGCGCTATTGATTGCTTTCTCGTGCTGCGCCTTCATGAGGATGATGCCGCCGCGCGGACCGCGAAGGCTTTTGTGGGTGGTCGATGTGACGACGTCTGCATGCGGGACAGGGTTGGGGTAGACCCCTGCAGCGATCAGGCCTGCGTAGTGGGCCATATCCACCAGGAAAATTGCGCCGACATCCTTCGCCACCTTGGCAAAGCGCTCGAAATCAATGCGCAGAGAATAAGCAGAGGCGCCAGCAATGATCAGCTTGGGTCTTGATTCGTGGGCCTTACGTTCCATGGCGTCGTAGTCAATCTCCTCCTTGTCGTTCAGGCCGTAGCTCACAACGTTGAACCACTTGCCGCTCATGTTGAGCGCCATGCCGTGGGTCAGGTGCCCACCCTCGGCCAGGCTCATGCCCATGATGGTGTCACCGGGCTTCAGGAAGGCCAGGAACACTGCTTCGTTCGCCGACGCGCCACAGTGGGCCTGCACGTTGGCAGCCTCGGCGCCAAAAATTTTCTTCACACGTTCCAGGGCGAGTACTTCGGCCACATCAACATGTTCGCAGCCGCCGTAATAGCGCCTGCCGGGGTAACCTTCGGCATATTTGTTGGTGAACTGGGTGCCTTGCGCAGCCATGACGGCGGGCGAAGCGTAGTTTTCGCTGGCGATCAGCTCGATGTGATGCTCCTGGCGCGCGTTTTCGGCCAGGATGGCGGTCCACAGTTCGGGGTCGGTTTGTTCAACGAGGATGTTGCGGTCGTACATGGCAGTCCTTCAAGACGGTGGTCCCTGTATGAAACAAGGGCTGCCCAGGCGAACGGCTGAACACACGGGCGTTGCTTTTAACCGTGCGGTACGCTTCCCAGTGGTGTCCCACGTCAGCGTCCGCGACCCCGCTTGGAGGTGCGACGCCTATCGCCAGTTGCGTACCCGGCAAGTGTAGCCGAGACGCACTGGGGGAGATCAGGAAGCGGAAAGCGTCGCGACCTTGTCTTCGTCGGCAGGTTTGGGTTGCTCTACAACCGGCATGACTTGCGCCGGTGCCGCAGGGATGGCGCGGCCGGTAGCCACACTGCGCAGCCGGGCATATTCGGCCATGACCTTGCCGGCATACCCGCCGTCCTCTTCCATATTGCCGGCGCCTACGTAGAACTTGAGCCCGCCTTCAATCGAGCCGGCGCGGGAGATACATTCCTGCAGGACTTTGACGCCAACCCTTAAATTGGTGACTGGGTCAAAGGCGGCGAGCTTGCCGCCGACGCCCTCGTATTTGTCCCGGTGCACGCCAGTCATGACCTGCATCAGGCCTTGCGCGCCAACAGGGCTCTGGGCAAAGGGGTTGAAGCCGGACTCAATCGCCATGATCGCAAGGATCAGGGCCGGATCCAGCTTGGTCCGCCTGCCAAGGTCATATGCTTCAGCAACCAGAGAAGCCAGAGGTTCGGCCGCCACCTTGTATTTTTTGCTGAGCCAATAAGCCACTGCAGCCTGCTGTTTGGGCAGGTCTTTCGGATTGCTTGCGGTTGCCCGCTCACCGGCATCGGGTTCAGTCTGCACCGCCGCGGCAGGCGCATGGCGCTCCTGTAGCCATCCCATCAGTTTCATCTCGCCAGCCTGACGCAAATCAGGACGGGCAGTCAGGGCAATCGTCGCAAACAGCACAGCCAGCCCCAGCAGGGCGGCTCCGTTGTGCGTGATTTCAAAAAAGCCTTCGGCAATATCGGATGCGAATGTTCGCAGGCCTCTGGCAGTTTTTCCTAACGCTGTCATAGCACTTCCTTTCTACGCGCGGGTCGTGGTGAGGGTGGCGTTGCTTGCAACGTCGTCCCAACTCATCCCTCGTTTGGATTGGTCGCCCATCAGGGTCGTGCGCTTGTAGCCCCACCGGACCTGGCAATCGACCTGACTTAGCCGTTATCGGCAGCGGGTTCGGGTTGTCCCTAGTCTATTGCCAGGGAACGGGCGAATTCTGGTGGAATCAACATATCGAGTCAAGTATATAAATTATGGTTAGTATATAAATAATGGTATTTAACCGGCCGGCGGACGCCGAAAGTCTGGCGTCAATCTTGTTGATATTCGATTGACTGATGCGCTGTAAGTCCGAACGAAGCCAACCAATTCCCGTGTCAAGACAAGATGCGCAATCGCTGCGCGAATGTCCATTGAAAAGGATATTTGCATTCAGTCATGGCTTCATCTACCTTGAACATGCCTGCCTAATACACAGGCGTACCGCTGGTAGGAGTGCGGTGCCCACACCCCCTCAAATGGGTGGAGCGGCACCAAGTAGCCCCGGCAAATCATGGAGGCAATCTTTTGCTTCCGACGCGGCGCGGGACGTTAATCTCCCCGCCGCGCACCCAGACGGCATGGACCTTGGTCAGCCGTCAAGCCCGGCGGTATGGCTTCAGGCCAACCGTCCGGGCTTTTTTCATGGCGGGCAGCCCGATGCGGCAATTGCGCATTGACCTTTTGACCGACCCGTTCAAAATTCCGCACATGATTCTGGAAGTATTCCGCCAACACAGGTGGGCAAGGCGAGGTGTGTGGGCTGCCGGCGGGTTGCTGGCGATGTGGCTGATTGCCTGGGCGATGGTGCCGCCGCTGGTCAAGAGCCAGATGATCAAAAGCGCGGGCGAGCAACTTGGCCGGCCCGTGTCCATCGGTTCGGTCGATTTCAAGCCCTGGACGCTGGAGTTGACGATCAACGACCTGGCGGTACTCTCCCAGGATGGCACCGCCGATCAGCTGCGGATCAAGCGCATCTATATAGATGCAGAGCTCCAGTCCCTGCTCAGGCTGGCGCCCGTCGTCGATTCGCTGAGCATCGACGAGCCGGCAGTCAAGCTCACCCACCTGGGCGCAGGGCGGTATGACATTGACGACATCCTCGCCCGCCTGGCCAGGCCACCCGCCAGTCCACAGCAGAAGACCCCCCGATTTGCGCTTTACAACCTGGCTATCAATGGCGGGTCAGTGGACTTTGTGGACAAGGCTGCAGGCAAGACCCATGCTGTGCGCGAGCTGCAACTGGCCTTGCCATTCCTGAGTAACCTGGAGTCCCAGCGCGAGATCAAGGTTGAGCCCCGGCTGGCTTTTGCGGTCAACGGAAGCCGGTTTGACTCCGCCGCCGCCGGCACCCCGTTCAGCCTGAGCCGAAAAACAGATGCGAGTCTCAATCTCAGCGCCTTCGACCTTCGCCCCTTTCTGGGCTACGTTCCTGCGGCCGTTCCCGTCAAGGTGCAATCGGCCCTGTTAGACGTGGACCTGAAGCTTGCGTTCGAGCAGTCGCCCAGGCTGTCCGTGAAGATCAGCGGCTTGGTGCAGGCCGCAGGCGTCAAGATCAGCGACAGGCAGGGCCGGGATCTGTTGGCGTTTGATTCAGTCAAACTGGCGGTGGAGGACCTGCGGCCGCTGGAGCGCATGGTGCGGTTCTCGGATGTTCAGCTCGCTGGACCGCGGATGGAGCTGGCGCGCGACAAGGCGGGGTTGATCAATCTGGCATCCCTTGCGTCAACGCCAGGCGAAGCTGCCACGGCGGACCGCAGTGGCGTTGCGCCGAAAACCAGCACCGGCGACGCCTGGAAGGTCACGCTGGCGAAACTGGCTATCCGGGGCGGCAGTGTCAAATGGTCCGACGCCACAACATCGCCCCAGGCCAGCCTGGCGCTGCGCGACCTGCTGCTGGATGCCTCAGGCCTGGCGCTGCCGATCGCCCAACCCATGTTGTTCAGCGGCTCCGCAGCGCTGGACGGCAAGCAACCGGCCTTGCTGGCCTTCGGCGGCGCGGCGACCGATCGGGCGGCGACAGCAAGCCTGACTGTCACAGCCTTGCCACTGACTGCGGCCGCGCCTTACCTCGCTGAATTTCTACGGCCCGGTCTGGCGGGTAACCTGGCCGGCGAAGTGGGTGTAGTGTGGAGGTCGGCCTCCTTGCCGGGCAGGGCGCAGGAGCTGCAGTTGTCAGTCAAGCAGTTGACACTGGACAAGCTGACGCTCGATGGCGGCAAAGCGGCATTGGCCACGGTGCAAAAAATCGAGCTGGCTCAGGGCGAATTCGATCTGGCCCGGCATGCAGCAACAGTCGGCAAGCTGGCGATCAGCCAGCCGAAAATCTCCGTTCATCGCGCAGAAGACAAGCGTTGGATGTTTCAGGACTGGCTGAAGCCGGCACGGTCGGCCGGGCCGCCGATGGCCAAACCCCCAACGCCGTGGACCATGGAAATTGCCGACGTCGTGCTTACTGGCGGCAGCGTCCAGTTTCATGACCTGGCGGGCTCCCGGCCCGTCCATGTCGACATCACTGCTTTGCAGTTGCAAGCCAAAAACTTCTCGCCAGGCGGGAAAAAGCCATCGGCCCTGTCTGTTTCTGCCCGTGTTGGCGCTGGCCGAACCGACCCCGGCCGCCTTGACTTCAAAGGCGCACTGGCACTGACCCCACTCAGCGCCACTGGGCAGCTCACTGCAGAAGACCTCCCGCTGCATGCATTCGAGCCCTATTTTGGGGACGCCCTCAATATTGAATTGCTGCGGGCTGATGCCAGCTTCAAGGGGCAGGTGCGCTATGCGCAGTCACCCAGCGGTCCGGTGCTCAAGCTCATTGGCGACGCGGCGCTTGAAGATTTCAAGGCCAACAGCGTGCAGCTGCAAGGCGCGGCGGCGTCTCGCGGCACGCAGGCGCCGCAAGAGCTGTTGAGCTGGCGTGCGCTGAGCCTGCGCGGGCTCGACGTGAGCCTGGCGCCTGGCGCGGCAACCGCGGTGGACGTGAAGGAAACCGGGTTGAGTGATTTTTTTGCCCGCATCGTCATCAACGAGACAGGCCGCATCAACCTGCAGGATGTCCTCAAGGCCTCGGTGCCCGCCGGAACCAGCAGCACCATGGCTGCCACGGCGACCGTAACAGCGACCCCAGCCATCGCCAGCGTCACGCCGTCCTCGGCGGCGGTTACAGCCCCACCACCCATCATCAGCTTTGGCCCGGTCAACCTGGTTAACGGCAAAGTACTTTTCTCTGACCGTTTCGTGCGCCCGAATTATTCGGCAGACCTGAGTGGACTCAACGGCAAGATCAGTGCATTTGCATCCACGCCTGCCCAAGGTACGCCACAGCTGGCAGACCTCGAATTGCGCGGCCGGGCAGAAGGGACCGCGTCTCTTGAGGTCATGGGCAAGATCAATCCGCTGGCCAAGCCGCTGGCGCTGGACATCAAGGGCAAGGTGCGCGACCTGGAATTGCCGGCCCTGTCGCCCTATGCGATCAAGTACGCGGGGCATGGCATCGAGCGCGGCAAACTCAGCCTTGACGTGGCCTATGTCGTCAGGCCCGACGGTCAGCTCACTGCCACCAACAAGCTCGTGCTCAATCAACTCGTCTTTGGCGAGCCGGTGCCGGGCGCGCCCGCCAGCCTGCCAGTAAAGCTGGCTGTAGCTTTGCTGGCCGACCGCAATGGGGTGATCGACATTGACCTGCCCGTCAGCGGCTCGCTGAACGACCCGCTCTTCAGTTTGGGTCCGGTGATCTTCAAGGTCATTGGAAACCTGATCGTCAAGGCCATCACAGCCCCGTTCAGTTTGCTTGCCGGAGCGTTTGGCGGTGGTGGCGATGAGCTCAGCACCGTGAGTTTTTCTCCCGGCATTGCGGTGCTGGAACCTGAGGCGCAAAAGGGCCTGGACAAGGTGGCCAAGGCGCTGGCTGATCGGCCCGCGCTGAAGATCACGGTGGTCGGCACCGCCAGTCTTGAAGCGGAGCGCGACGCATTGAAGCGCGAACGGCTGCGGCAACTGGTGCAGGCCGAAACGCGCCGGGAGAGCGTGATTGCAGGCGCCAGCGCCACGGCTGACGTGAGCGTGAGCGATGCGGATTACCCGGCGCTGCTCAGGGAGGTCTACCGCCGCGCCGACATGAAGAAGCCGCGCAATGTGATCGGCTTGGCCAAGGACGTTCCGCAAGGGGAGATGGAGGCGCTGCTGCTGGACAGCCTGGTGGTCACCGATGAGGCAATGCGGGATCTGGCGGTGCAACGCGGCGTTGCGGTGCGCGATTACCTCGCCACCAAACAGCTGCCGCCCGAGCGCCTGTTTCTCGGCGCAGTCAGGTCCGTCTCGCCCGACGCCAAATGGAGCCCCCGAGCGGAACTTAACCTCGGGCAGTGAATGACGCCCCGGTAGCGCCTGCTACCTTTGCCGTAGATCGAGCGTGAACGGAAACTCCTTGCTCCCCGCCACTTTGATCGTGGCCGGCGGAACTTGCATCAGCCCGGGCGTGTGGCCCATGCGTGAGAAGCGCGCCATGCGGCGGCTTTCGGCCTCGTAGGAGTTGACCGGGAAGGTGTCGTAGTTGCGGCCACCCGGGTGGGCGACGTGGTACTGGCAGCCGCCCACAGAGCGCTTCATCCAGGTATCCACAATGTCAAAGGTCAGCGGTGCATGCACGCCAATGCTCGGGTGCAGCGCAGAGGGCGGGTTCCAGGCTTTGTAGCGCACACCCGCCACGAATTCACCCGCCACTCCGGTGGACTGCATGGGCATGGCCTCGCCATTCACGGTGACAACATAGCGGCTCTGGTTCATGCCGGTGACGCGCACCTCAATGCGCTCCAGCGACGAGTCCACATACCGTACCGTTCCGCCCGAAGAGCCTTCCTCGCCCATCACGTGCCAGGGCTCCAGCGCATTGCGCAGCGTCAGCTCCATGCCCATGGATTTCACTTCGCCGACCAGCGGGAAGCGGAACTCAAGGTGCGGTGCAAACCAGCTGGAATCGAATTCGTAGCCGGCCGATTTCATCTCGGTCATCACGTCTTCAAAGTCTATTTTCACGAAGGTCGGCAGGAGGAAGCGGTCATGCAGCTCGGTCCCCCAGCGCGTGGCCGGCGCCGTGTAGGGCTTGTTCCAGAACCGCGCCACGAAGGCGCGCAGCAGCAGCTGCTGAGCGATGCTCATGCGTGCATGCGGCGGCATTTCAAAGGCGCGCAGTTCCAGCAGGCCGAGGCGGCCGGTTGTGGAGTCGGGCGAGTAAAGCTTGTCGATGCAGAACTCACTGCGATGGGTGTTGCCCGTCACGTCCACCAGGATGTTGCGCAGGGTGCGGTCCACCACCCACGGCGGCATGTCCTGGCCCAGCACTTCGCGGCTGCGGGTGATCTCGCGCAGGGCAATCTCCAGCTCGTAGAGCTGGTCGTTGCGCGCTTCATCCACACGCGGCGCCTGGCTGGTCGGGCCGATGAACATCCCGCTGAACAGGTAGCTCAGGCTGGGGTGGTTGTGCCAGTACAGAAGCAGGCTGGCCAGCAGCTCGGGCTTGCGCAGGAAGGGGCTGTCGGCCGGTGTGGCGCCGCCCATCACGAAGTGGTTGCCGCCGCCGGTGCCGGTGTGGCGGCCATCGGTCATGAACTTTTCGGCCGACAGGCGGGTGGTGAATGCGGTGTCGTACAAAAACTCGGTGTGCTCAACCAGCTGCTTCCAGTTGCTCGCGGGGTGTATGTTGACCTCAATCACCCCCGGGTCCGGCGTCACCTGCAGCAGCTTCAGCCGCGGGTCGCGCGGAGGCGGGTAGCCTTCCAGAATCACCTTGAGGCCCAGCTCTTGCGTCGTGGCTTCGATGGCCGCCAGCAGGCTCAGGTAGTCCTCCACACGCGCCAGCGGCGGCATGAAGACATACAGCATGCTGCCGGCTTTTCCCTGCTCCTCGGCCTTGGGGCCGTTGGCGCGGCGCGGGTCGCGCACCTCGACGCACAGGGCGGTGCGGGTGACCTCGCGGGCCGAGACGAAGCGTGGCATGTCCTTGCGGCCGTCCAGCGCCGGGTCGCTTGAAGCAGCGCCTGCGCTGGCATCTGTACCTTCAGTTCGAGCCTGCATCACGCGGCGCGCTTCGGCAGCAGGGCCGCTACCCGTCGAATTCCTGAAGTCTGCCGCCTGGTGCGGCGGCGCGGGCGGCATGGCGCCTTGCATGTAGCGCGCCTGCATGCCGCTGGTGGGGGGGAGGGGGCCGCGTGGCTCAAACGGGTCCACCTCGATCATGTACGGGTACTCGTTCTTGCGTACCCAGGGCAATGAATCCAGCGGCAGGCGGTAGCCCATCGGCGAATCGCCAGGCATGAGGTACATGCGGTCATCGCGCATGTACCACGGCCCTGTGACCCAGGTGGGGCCGCCGAGCATGGGTGTTTTGAGCGTTGGTGTGGGAACGTCCCAGGGCTTGATGTCTTCTGCTGTTGCGATGGGCAGCACGTAGCCGACCACGGCGTCCAGCTTCTGGGTGAAGACGCGGCGCAGGCGGGCGCGCTCCATCTCGTCGTCCAGCCGTGAATCGAAGGGGTCCACATTCACCGGCAGCCGGCGCTCGCGCCACAGGTAGTAGAAGGTGTCTTCGTAGCCAGCCAGGATGTGCTTGTCAGTGATGCCCAGCTTGCGGGTGAGCAGCTCGATGAAGTTCCTGGCGTCCGCACTGGTGTACTGCTGCGGGAAGCGTTCGTCGCCAAACAGGTCGGGGTTGCGCCAGGAGGCCTGGCCATCGGCGCGCCAGTAAATGGAGAGCGCCCAGCGGGGCAGTTGTTCGCCGGGGTACCACTTGCCCTGGCCGAAATGCAGGAAGCCGCCTTTGCCGTATTCATCGCGCAGCTTCTGCACAAGCTCGGTGGCATAGCCGCGCTTGGTCGGGCCAAGGGCGTCAGTGTTCCACTCGGCGGCGTCGCGGTCGCTCACGGCCACAAAGGTGGGCTCGCCGCCCATGGTCAGGCGCACGTCGCCGGCTGCGAGTTGCCGGTCCACCTTTTCGCCCAGGGCCAGCACGTCGGCCCACTGCTCTTCGGTGTAGGGCTTGGTCACGCGGGGCGACTCGTACAGGCGCGTGACCTGCATGTGGTGGCTGAATTCCACCTCGGCCTTGTCCACGCCGCCTTCAATCGGCGCGGCGCTGGACGGCTCGGGCGTGCAGGCCAGCGGGATGTGGCCTTCACCGGCCATCAGGCCCGAGGTGGCGTCCAGGCCGATCCAGCCGCCGCCGGGCAAATAGACCTCGCACCAGGCGTGCAGGTCGGTGAAGTCATGCGTGGTGCCGCTCGGGCCATCCAGCGCCTTCACGTCGGGCGTGAGCTGGATCAGGTAGCCCGAGACAAAGCGCGCGGCCAGGCCGCAATGGCGCAGCAGTTGCACCAGCAGCCAGCCGGAGTCGCGGCAGGAGCCTGCGGCTGAGGCCAGCGTCTCTTCCGGCGACTGCACGCCGGGCTCCATGCGGATCAGGTACTTGACGTCTTTTTGCACCTGCTGGTTCAGCGCGATCAGGAAGTCGATCGTGCGGCGCGTCTTCATGTCGATCTTGTCGAGATAGGCCTTGACCAACGGCGTGGCGGGCTCCACGACCAGATAGGGGGCCAACTCGGCCGCCTGCTCCTTGCTGTACTTGAAAGGGAAGTTCTCGGCTGTGGGCTCAAGGAAAAAATCGAAGGGGTTGTAGACCGACATCTCGACCACAAGGTCCACCGTGATCTTGAACTCGGTGGTTTTTTCCGGAAAGACCAGGCGCGCCAGGTAGTTGGAGAACGGGTCCTGCTGCCAGTTGATGAAGTGGCCCGCAGGCTCAACCTTGAGCGAATAGGAAATGACGTTGCTGCGGCAGTGAGGCGCAGGCCGCAGGCGCACTACCTGGGGCCCCAGGCTGACCGGACGGTCGTACTTGTAGTGGGTGATGTGATTGAGTGCGGCGTGGATGGGCATCTTGTATTTCAGTGTGCAGGCCAGCCAATACTAGCAAGTCCCGAGCCACCAGGGCGGTTTGCCGGGCTCTGGCGTGTGGGCGTCGTTGCCGGTTCAAGTGCAGCACCGCGCGCCCCGATGTGATCAGTTTCCTGAATTTTGAACTGGCCCCGCTTGCTCACGCATCCTTGCAGCCAGATCCCGGTCTCAAGCCTCTGGCATCATCCATGCCGACATGAAAAACAATAAAGACGAGGAGGTGCGCAGGCGCAGCATGCTCGCGCCTGCGCTGGCAGGATTCATTGCCGGGTCGGCGCTGCAATTGCAGCAGCGCGAGCTTGGCGGTGCCTGGGTCTATGCATTGATGCTTGCAGCGGCCCTTGCCGGCGGCATATCGATGCGCCGCACATCAACAAACTCCCCCTGGCGCGGTCTGCTTGCGCTGGTGACATGTGCCGTTCTGGCTTTCAGCGTTTGCGGGCTGCGTTCCGGCGCGTTCCAGGCCAACGCACTGGACCCCGCACTACAGGGCCGCGACATTGCCATCACTGGCGTGATCGCCGCCATGCCGCAGCGAAGCGAGGAGGGCGTGCGTTTCCGCTTTGCGGTGGAGTCGGCCAGGTTGGGCAACACCGAAGTGACACTGCCGCCGCTCATCTACCTCGGCTGGTACACCGGCTTTGGCGACAGTGGCGCAGATACCAGCCGCCAACCGGCAGACCTGCGCGCAGGCGAGCGCTGGCAGATGACCGCGCGCCTGAAATCCCCGCACGGCGCCAGTAACCCGCACGGCTTTGACTACGAGCTGTGGATGTGGGAGCAGGGCCTGCAAGCCTCAGGCTACGTAAGGGCAGGCCCCAAGGACGCGCAGCCTGTGCGCATCGGTCAAACCTGGCAACACCTTGTTGAGCATGCAAGGCAGACGGTACGCGACGCGATCTTTGCCCGTGTGGCTGACCGCAAGTCCGCAGGCATCATCGCCGCGCTCGTCACAGGCGACCAGGGCGCCATCGAGCGGAGCGACTGGGATATTTTCCGCGCCACGGGGGTGGCTCACCTCATGTCGATCTCGGGGCTGCACATCACCATGTTCGCCTGGGTCGCAGCCGCGCTGGTCGGCTGGCTCTGGCGCCGCAGCGACCTGTTTGGCCAGAGCTTGTGCCTGCGCTTGCCTGCGCACAGCGCGGGGCTGATCGGCGGAGTGCTGTTGGCTACGGCCTATGCGGTATTCAGCGGTTGGGGCGTGCCCTCTCAACGCACGGTGTGGATGCTGGCAACGGCAGCACTGCTACGCCTGGGCGGCAGGCGCTGGCCCTGGCCGCTGGTGTGGTTGCTGACCTGCGCCGTGGTGGTGGCGGTGGACCCGTGGGCGTTGATGCAGGCGGGCTTCTGGCTTAGCTTTGTGGCGGTGGCTGTGTTGTTCGCAGCCGACCCGGGCGGGCTGGACGCGCGCGATGACGCGCCGCGCACAGGCCTTACCCACCGCATGCGCACAGCACTGCATGAGCAATGGGTCGTGACGATTGCGCTCACGCCTTTGTCGCTGCTTCTGTTTGGCCAGGTCTCGGTGGTGGGCTTGCTGGCCAACGCGTTGGCCATCCCCATCGTCACACTGCTTGTCACCCCACTGGCCATGCTGGGCGCTGTGTGGGCGCCGTTGTGGGACGCGGCGGGCTGGGTACTGCAATGTCTTGGCATTTACCTGCAGTGGCTCGCCACCTGGCCCTTTGCCGCAATCTCCATGG
>JACMQX010000192.1 GCA_014376765.1 Ramlibacter sp.
CATTGCGTACGGCGTCGGTTGTGAACGGCAGCTCGTCTGTTGTCTTGAAGCCGGTGTAGGGGTAGCGGCCCAGCTTGTCGTCATAGTGCGTGAGGATGGGTACCGGCGTGATCTCGTCGGTAGAAATGTCGTCGCGCAGGGCCAGGGCTTGTTGGAGCGTGACTTGCCGGCCCGCAATTTGCGCAGCAACGAGGCCGGGCTGCGCGCTCAGAAAAAGGACGCGTTTGTTGAGAGTTAAAGTGGTGGGCGTGTCGTGCATGGGCACCATGGTGCGCGCGCGGGGGGCGCAGCACAAGCGTTGATGCGGAACTGGCGGCACCTTGGTGTGCGATGAGGCCGTGGCTTGAGTGTTGCCTGTTGCCTGTTGCGTGTAGTCGCCGTTTTGATAGCAGCGCCTGCGGCGCCGAGAGCTTTTTGTCCCGCTGATTGCGCGGTTTCTCTCGTTCTTTTTGTAGCCTGCGGTGTGACAGGAGTCGAAAGGGCGACTCAAGGCAAACCAGCTTCAAGCCGGCTGACCAACCCGCTCTTCAGACCTCTGTTCAGCCCGCTCACCCGCCATCAAGCCGGAAACGATCTCATAAGAGCGCAGACGCGCCTTGTGCTCGAACATGTTGCTCGTGATCATCAGCTCATCGGCGCCGGTTCGGGCGATGAAGGCCTCTACCTGCGCGCGCACGCTGGGCGGCGAGCCGATGGCCGCGCACGACAGCACGGTGTCCAGCAGCGCCTGGGCTTGCGGGCCGGCCTGCTCGCGGTAACCCACAACGGGCGGCGGCAAACGGCCAGGGCGGCCGCTGCGCAGGTTCACAAACGATTGTTGCCACGAGCTCGCCAGGAAATGGGCGTGTTCGTCGGAGTCCGCTGCAAACACGTTGAAGCCCAGCATCACATGAGGTTTTGCAAGTTGCGCAGACGGCTTGAAGCCGCCGCGGTAGATCTCGATGGCCTGCATCATCTGCTGCGGCGCAAAGTGGGAAGCGAATGCAAACGGCAGGCCTAGCATCGCGGCAAGCTGCGCGCCAAAGGTGCTGGAACCCAGAATCCAGACCGGCACTTTGGCGCCTTGGCCCGGCACAGCGCGCACGCGCTGGCGCGGCTCATCCGACATGAAATCCATCAGCTCGACCACGTCCTGCGGGAACTGGTCGGAGTCGGACGCGAGGTTGCGGCGCATCGCGTGGGCCGTTGCCTGGTCAGAGCCCGGCGCGCGGCCCAGACCCAGGTCAATGCGGCCGGGAAAGAGTGCCTCCAGCGTGCCGAACTGCTCGGCAATCACCAGCGGCGAATGGTTGGGCAACATGATGCCGCCTGCACCCACGCGGATGCGCGAGGTGCCGCCCGCCACATGCGCGATCAGCACGGCGGTGGCGGCGCTGGCAATGCCGGGCATGCCGTGATGCTCGGCGAGCCAGTAGCGGTTGAAGCCCCAACGCTCGGCATGCTGCGCGATGTCCAGGGTGTTGCGAAACGATTCGGAAGGGTCGCTGCCCTGGGTCACGGGTGACAGGTCGAGAACTGAAAGAGGAATCATCTGCTGGTCTTTTACAAAAAGCAGTTTTTACTGCGTAACTTCGAAGCTTGGGGCAAGCCTGAAAACCACAAGGTCAGGGCGGGTTTGCAGGCCATGTCCTACACCCAGGCGGGCCGATGGAGCCGGGCAATGAGGCGCGCCTGCCGTCAGGGTGCCAGGGCCAATGTTTCTAGACTGGTTTTACAGTAATTTTTTGGAGCTACCCCATGACCTCATTCCAATTCAGCAAAAGCATTGCCTGCACCGGCCTGGCCGCCCTCTTTGCGGTGGGTGCAGCAGTGGCCCAGGTCACGCCCGTGGGCGACACCGGCATTGATGCCACCGGCAGCACCCGCAGCGAAAACAATGCCTGCATGACCGGCCGCACCCAGCAAGACCAGGAAACCTGCCTGCGTGAAGCCCGCAATGCCGCCGCGGACAAGCGTTCCGGCAAGCTGGACACAACCGGCGACCTCACTGCCAATGCCTTGGAGCGCTGCAAAGTCCTGGCCGGCACCGACCGCGTCGCCTGTGAAGCCCGTGTACTGGGTTACGGCGCTGCGGCAGGCAGTGTGGCAGGCGGCGGCATGATTAAGGAAGTGGAAGTCATCACCGTGCCTTCGGACCCGAACCAGCCCGTACGCATCGAGCCGCAGACCGCTGCTCCGGTGATCCTGTCGGTGCCTATGGCGCCGACATCGCGCTAAATCAGCAGGCAGTCAGCCCAGCCGCGTTGCCATGGCCTCGCCCAGGCGGATTGAACCTCCGGGCGCCCAGGCCGGGTTGAAGCTCAGCGGCCCCTTGGGGAACAACATCACCACGGTTGAGCCCAGCAAGAAGCGCCCCATTTCCTCGCCCTTTGCCAGCTCCACGGGCTGCGCGTCGTAACGCCATTCCTTGACCTTTCCGTCGCGTTTGGGGTTGACGACGCCATGCCAGACCGTGCCCATGCTGCCCACAATGGTTGCCCCGACCAGGATCAGCACGAACGGCCCGCTGACTGAATCAAACACACACACCACCCGTTCGTTTCGCGCAAACA
Source organism: Ramlibacter sp. (assembly GCA_014376765.1). Taxonomy (GTDB): domain Bacteria; phylum Pseudomonadota; class Gammaproteobacteria; order Burkholderiales; family Burkholderiaceae_C; genus JACMQX01. Next base: position 2,553 of record JACMQX010000192.1, read on the forward strand.
GGCCAGGCACGCCGCGCGCCGTCAGCGGGTTGACTGAAAACAGGTCACCCGGCACATAAATCATGCGCAGCAGCCTGCCCGCGCAGGGCATGTGGACGCGGTGGTAATCGCTCGGGCTCAGGTAGAGGGTGGCAAAGTGCCCGTCCTGGAACTGCGCGGCCAGGCCCGAGTCACCGCCCACGACAGCTTGGGTGGAGTAGGTGTGGCCCTTGGCCTGAAAAATCTGGTCGCGGTCAATGCGGCCGAACTGGCTGATGGCGCCGTCAACCGGGCTCACGAGGTCAACCGCCGCAATCGGCCGTGCACCGGGCTTCAGGGCACGGGTAAAAAAATCATTGAAGCTTGCGTAAGCCGTGATGTCAGGCTCGGCAGCCTCCGCCATGTTGACTGCGTATTTGCCAACAAACCAGGCGATCAGCCGCGTCGTCAGGTCCCCGGCCTGGGCTCCTGCAACGGTGCCGGCAAAGTGGGTCAACGCCTTCTTGGGCATCAGGTACTGGGGCAGGACGGCGAGGCGGTCGGACAAGATGTGTTCCTGTGATGATGGGTGAAGCTCGTTTGATTCTATAGACCGGACAACAGCCCCAGCCGCATGGTTTTCGGTTCAAATAACCGGCATGAAAACCCACCACATGGGCGGCCGCCGCCGCATCCTCCAACTCGCAGCCGCCAGCGCGGGGGCGCTCTGGCTGCCGCGCAGCGCCTGGAGCCAGCCGCGACTCACCAGCAGCCCGTTCACGCTCGGCGTAGCCAGCGGCTCGCCGGCGCAGGACTCGGTGGTGTTGTGGACGCGGCTTGCGCCAACGGGCTTTGGCAATGGCCTGGGCAGGGAAGATGTGACCGTGCGCTGGGAAGTCGCGCATGACGAGGCCTTCAGCCGCATCGTGCAAAGCGGCCAGACCCAGGCGGTGGCCGCACTGGCGCACTCGGTGCACGTGGAGGCCGCGGGCCTGGCGCCAGACCGCTGGTACTTCTACCGCTTCATGGCGGGCGACGCCGTGAGCCCCACAGGCCGCACCCGCACGCTGCCGGAGCCGCAATCCGTGGTCGCCAAACTGCGGCTGGCCTATGCCTCGTGCCAGCGCTGGGAGCACGGCTTCTTCAGCGCTTACCGGCACATGCTGGCCGAGAACCTGGACCTGGTGCTGTTCCTGGGCGACTACATCTACGAATATCCGAATGCCGCAGGTGCAGTGCGCGTGCCTTCAGGCGGCTGGGTCAACTCGCTGGACGGCTACCGCCAGCGCTATGCGCTGCACAAGAGCGAGCCTGAGTTGCAGGCCATGCACGCTGCCTGCCCCTGGCTTGTGACCTGGGACGACCATGAGGTGCAAAACGACTATGCCGCCCTGCGCGAGGGCAATGGGGGCCCACCAGTGGCCGACTTCGCGGCGCGGCGCGCTGCGGCGTACCAGGCCTTTTATGAACACATGCCGGTACGGGCCTCGGCGCTGACGCGTGCTTTCGCCGGCTTGCAGGGTGGCGCAGAAATGCGCATCTACTCGCAGCTGCGCTTTGGCCGGCTGGCGGCGATTGCGATGCTGGATTCGCGCCAGTACCGCGACCCGCAGGCCTGCACGCCAGGCGGCAAAAGCGGCTCGGGCAACCTCGACCCCGCCACCTGCGCGGAGTGGAACAACCCGGCCCGCAGCTTCCTCGGCCAGGCGCAGGAGCGCTGGCTGGACGGCGCGTTGGCCGCCAACAAGGACGCGGGCTGGAACATCGTCGGCCAGCAGACGCTGTTTGGCCAGCGCGACATGCGGCCCGGCCCGCAAAAGTTTTTATGGAACGACGGCTGGGACGGCTACCCGGCCGCTCGCACGCGCCTCACGGATTCCTTGCGCCGGCATTCAGTGGTCAACACCGTGCTGCTGGGCGGCGACGTGCATGAAAACTGGGTCGGCCATGTCAAGGCCGACTACGACGTGCCGGCCAGCCCGGCATTGGGCGTGGAGTTCTGCGGCACCAGCATCACCTCGCGCTCCAGCGGGCAGGACAAGATTCCCCAGCGGCTGGAGGACAACCCGCATTTTGTGTTTGCCGATGCGCTGGGCAAGGGCTACGGTGTGGCCGAGTTCTCGGCCAGGGAAGTGATAACAAGCTTGCGCGTGGTGGACGACGTGACGCGCCGCGATACCGGCATCCAGACGCTTGCGCGTTTTGCGGTGCAGTCGGGCCGCCCTGTGGTCGAGAAAGCTTGAGCATAGGGGGGCACCCGGACGTCTTCATGAATCTCATCGTGGCGCCGCCGCCCAACCTTGAACAGGCGGTGATTCGGGCGCTGCGCGAGCCTACTGCTGCGCGGCCGCGGACGGCCGCTCAGGCTCGATCCTGGCGTTGACGACCACGACAGTGCCGTCCAGGTGCGTGAACCTGTACTGCTGCTGGTCCTTCGTCACCTTGAAGGGCGGCGCCGTCAGGAGCTCGCCGGTCAGGCGGTCAGGCTGTGTCAGGGGTGCGCCCCGTGCGGGCAAGCCGGTTTCAAGGGTTTGGGTTTCGACGGTTGGGGCCTGCGCTTGAGGGGCGGGCCAGTCCCGTTGCAATACCTCTCGAACGATGCCAAGGTGGCCCATCAGCGACTCGCCAGCCCGCTCCAGGATGCGGTCTTGCAGGCGATTGATGCAGTTCTGCATCGCGAACGTCCTTCCGATGAATACGGCGAAACCCTCCGGGTTCTTGCCTCCGTTCAAGATGTTTGTCATGTCACGTGCGGTACGCAACTCGCCAAATGAAAGGGCAAGCGCCATCAGGTTCTTGACGTCTTCATAAGTCAGCTGCGAGGCATCCTGCAACACACATAGCCGGTCAAATTGCAGCTTGCAGACTTTCAGGGACGGAATGCATTCGTAGAGCGGTTGGTACGCAGAATCTGTGCCCCAGCCCGCATGAAGAACTTGTGCAGTCGCATTGGCGCCGTCTCCGAACCAACTGTGCGTGAATCGCTCGCTGAACTCTTCTGTCTTGAGTTGCAGGCTTTTTTCCAGTTTTTCTTTTTGCACATACCTTTGCCACAACGTGGCCTCGCCTGCTTGTATCTTTGCCTGCTGCCCGGACGCCGCGAAGCGCCTGTAGGGCTCCTGGATGATCCTGAGCGTTGTCAGCAGGCGGACGATCTGGCCGGTGCCCAGCAAAAGGCGGTTGGCTACGGCGAAATCGCCGAGCTCCTGCGGGGTCAGAAACCTCGCCAGGAAATTCCTGATGATGACCGGTGGAATAGCGTGAATGTTCGTTGCCGAGTCCGCAACAGTCAGCGTCTCTTGCGGCATGACCATTCGGACCGGCGCTTCGCCCTTGTTCTCCCCCATCTCCAGGCGTGCCTGCGGCGCCGCGTGAATCTGGTTGCCCGCTCGGTCTTCAAAGAGCAGTAAGAAGCCCTCAACGCCGTGCCAGGCGGTCGTGGGCGCCAGGGGCAGTGGGCTGGAAGGCACAAGCACAGCAGGGTGGCTGCCTATCGACATCTGGCCTTGCGGTGACGCTACCTGCACGGCGTCATCTGAAGGCGTATCTTTCACCGCGCCCGCTCGGGCAACGGGCGTATGTGACGTGGGCGAAGGTGAGCGGGAGCTTGTGGGGTTCATGCCAGGTTGGTGGCCCGGGCTCCGCCGGGGTTCCTTGGCGTGAATGCGCGCCGCGGTTCAGGTCAGCACTTCAAGCAAGCGGTCCAGCCCGCCCGAGTTGATCGCCACCATCGCCTGCTCACGCACTTTTGGCTTGGCGTGGTAGGCCACTGAGAGACCGGACACGCCCATCATCAAGAGGTCGTTGGCGCCATCGCCCATTGCAATGGCCTGCGATGCGGGGATGCCCAATGACCTGCAGGTCTCCAGCAGCATGATGCGTTTTTCGCTGCCGTCGCAGATGTCGCCCCACGCCTGATCAACCATCGCGCCTGTGAGCACACCGTCCTCAATGCCCAGCTGGTTGGAGCGGGTGAAGTCAATGCCCAGCCGGTCGCGCACCCGGTCGGTAAAGAAGGTGAAGCCGCCGCTCACGAGCAAGACCTTCAGGCCCGCTGCCTTGCACGCGGCCACGAGGTCTGCAGCGCCGGGGTTCAGTTGCAGGCGCTGGGTGTAGACCTCTTCCATGTGCGCCACGGTCACGCCCCTGAGCAGCGCCACGCGGCGGCGCAGGCTGTCCTTGTAGTCGGTGATTTCCCCGCGCATCGCGGCTTCAGTGATGGCCGCGACCTCGGCCTTGCGCCCGGCGGCATCGGCAATTTCATCCACGCACTCGATGTTGATGAGCGTGGAGTCCATGTCAAAAGCGATGAGCTTGAAGTCCTTGAGTTTCAAGGGGGGCGTGAAGCCCTGGATGACGAGGCCGGGGGTGTGTTCTTTGGCGTGTGCTGTCGGTTGGGTCATGCACGTATTTTCCCACGCGTACACCCGCAACACCTCAAGTCGTTGCAGCCAGCAGCAATGACTGGCCAACCGGCGGCGAACCGTCCGCAGTTGCATCAAACTCTATAAAGGAAGTTTGCTCGCCTGCCCGCTGCGCAGACTGGCTGTAAGCACCGCGGGGGGTCCCAACGGCGTTGTCCGAGCGCAGCGTCCAGCCGAATCCTTCGGGCGCATAGTTTGCGACGTTGCGCGTGACCGCATCGGCCTGTTTGACGAAGCTCATCGCCTGCTCGCGCAGCGCCTGCTGTGCGGGGCCGGGACGCTGCATGGCGGCCTGCGTAAGCGCGCTGGCAGCCTTGCCGAGCAAGACGTTGGCCTGCACCCTGGCCGTTTCATTCAGCAGGTAGCGGGTGAACAGTTCCGTGCCTTCCTCCACCACGCCCAGTTGGGCTGTGATCGCCTGCCTTTGCGCCGGCGATGCACCGGGCAGCAAAGTGTTCAGGCAACGCTCGGTGTTACCCGTCTTCGTCACGCGGGCCACCATGCTGAGCGCGGGGCTGAGGCCGGCCTTGTCGCTGCCAGCGGGGCCGCCGGCGAGCATGCCGCTTTCCCGCACGATGCTGCGGCGCACCCCCAGGTCGATCTTCGCACCGGCCTGCCCGGACGCGAGGTCCGCGGCCAGCGCGGCGCTTACGACCACCTGCGCGCTCACATCACGGCTGAAGACTTCTTGCCTGAACAGGTTGTTCTGGTGGACGCTGTGCCGCTCGCCGGCCGTGGCGGCCACAGCCACGGACAGGGAGGCAATGGTGAAGTCGGCCGTCGCGGTGGCGGCCACTTCGCCGGCCAGTGCGGTGCGCGTGGCCGCCTCGACACTGCTTGCTTTTTTCAGGGTGGGCGCTGGGTCGCTGCCGTTGGCCACTGCCACCAGGAAGGCTTCGCAGTCCGATGGCGCAGCAAACTTGATGCGGTGGCCCTTTTCCCGCGCCTGCGTTACGCCCACGCTGAGCTCGAGCGCGTCCATGACGGTGGTGATTGACACGCCCTGGCGCGCACTTACGCCGCCCAGGACTTCAACTACAAACCCCCCGTTTTCCGCGCGCGACATCTGGATGCTGTTGTGCCTGCCTGCGGTCAGGCTGGCGGCCAGGGCCAGGCCGGGCACAACCGGCGCCGAAACCTTCAGGTCCAGCGAGTCGCCGAAGGTGATGGTGATGATTTCGTTCGGTTGCAGGCCGGTCACTGCTGACCTGAGCGTGGCCTCATTGGCGGCACGTCTGGCCGCTACCGGGCTCCCCACCGCTTTCGTGACCGGCAGGGAGGCAGCCGGCTTGCTGTCAGCGGCGGCCCGGCTGAACGGCCGGGCGCCGACGGCAGATTTCACCAGCGCGCGGGCCCGGTTCGTAGCCTTTGCCGGATCGAAGTCGCTGCACAATTTTTCAAGCGGACGGTCATCGCCTGGCAGCTTCTGGCGCAGGTGCGTGGCGGTTTCTTTCACGAGCGGATGTGGCGAGCCGAGGTCCAGCCCCAGGCCCACAAGGCGGGTCATGATCTGGCTGCTGTAGGGCCCCGCTGCGTTTTCGCCTGAGGTGCTGAAGTTCGGATCCTGGCTTTGTGCGGCGACCTGGATCACCGCCACACGGCGCAGTGTTTGAAGCAGTTCCTTGGCGCCCGACCTTTGCTGCAGCGCCCTGGCGATCAGTTGCCTGGCCTGCGCATCAATCGCCGGGTCGCCGATGTGTTCCGCGCGGATGCCGATGCTGAGCAGTAACTGCATGCCGATCTGCGCTGCCCGCACTTGCGGATCAACCGATGCGACCAGCGCGTTTTTCTGCAAGGCCACACTGAAGGCCTGAATCTGGTTCATGCAGGCCTGCACATCGCGGGTGCTTTTGAAACCCTGCCGCACCTGGATTTCCAACGCGTCGGTCGCAATGCCACTGCTTCGCAGCTGGGCAAAGAGCGCATCGCAGCTATCGGGCAGGCCGGTTGCCGGGTTGTGCAGCGACAGCTTGATCCAGTTGGCAATGGCCAGGTCCCGCTCGCCCACCATCTGCGGCGCGTGCCCGGCAAACCAGGCGATTAGCGCGGCGTCCGCCTTGAGTGCCTGAAACGCGTTGACGGGAAACTTGTCGTACGCGTCCTTGCCCCGGTTGCCGGGGGCTTTGAAGACTGAGGTTTTGAGGGCTGCTGATTGCATCGCCTGGTCCAGCTCGCGTGCAGCGATGCGGCGGGCGTGCTGCGCGCCCAGGTTGAGCAGGGCCAAGCCTTCCCTGGCCGGCTCCTTCTGCGCCAGACTCAGGGCAGCCAGCTTGAGCTTCCAGGCCTGCTCGTCCCACTGTGCACCGGCAAGAACCATGTCGGTGATGTCTGCGTCCCCTTGATGCATCGCCACAATCCAGCCGGCCTCGCGCGCTCCGAGGATGAGCTCGTCAAGGCGCTCAAGCAGGGCGTTTTGGTAAGCAGGGGCAATATGGTCGATGGCATGGGTCAGGCCAAGCTGCACCTTCACATACTCCCGCGCGCCCAGGCTTTGCAGCGCCCCTTGAAGACGGGGCTGGCTGACGAGTGCTTCCAGGTGGCCGGAACGCGTGCCCAACACCATGAGAAGGGTGCGTGACGCTCGCAGCAGGCCCTGCAAGTGCTCGCGCGTTGCGTCGCTCAAGTGGGTGCTGTTGGTGATGGCCACAGCGCGATCGTCCAGCTCGCGCAGGCGGCCTTCGATGTGCTGCGCAGGCATGTCAACGCTGATGTCTTTGGTGGCGCTGGCGATCATCATCTCGTGCTGCAGGGTGCTTTGTTCCAGCAGCGGGCGCAGCTCGGCCAGGCGGGCTTTGATGAGGGCAATGCCTGCGCTGGAAAGGCGCGTTTCGCAGGCCAGTTCGGCATCAATCCGGTTCAGGGCGGCGAGGCGGCTTGCCAGCGTGTGGGCGGGCGAATCGAGCGCGTCGATCCTGCTCTCAAGGTAAAGCCGCCGTTCGGTTTCGTTGTCGGTTGCAAATTGCGCGACCAGGGCGGCGTAGACCACCTCGGTGCATTTGCGGGCCTTGGTGCCGCCCATGCCGCTGCGCAGCAGTTCCACCTGCAGTTCCTGCTGGAATTCATCACCGCCGTTGGAAAGCAGTTGCGCAACGTCGTCTGTGTGCCGGGCGGCGAAGGCCTTGGCCCGGTCAAACGATCCACCAGGCGCGCCTTTGGCGGACTTGATGGCCGCCACCAGCTCGGTCATCGGCGCGGCCGGCTGTTGCGGGGCGCCGTTTGCCGGAGGGTGGCCATCATCATGACGCTGGCTCCGGGCGTGATGCTTCAGTGCCTCTTTGAAGAACCTGGAGGTGTGCGCGCGGGTGGCGGTGCCCAGGGCGTCGGCGCTGATGTCTGGCTTGTTCCTGCGCAACAGGAAGTCAGCCACCTGACTTTTGCGCGAGCGGTGGGTCGGGCGGATGCTGCTGAGTTCCCCGACGATATCGCCCCAGCTGTCATCGGCGCGCAGGGCAGCTGACTGATCTGCGGGGGAGAGGGTGGCGGGGGACGCGACGTAGGCTGCGGGGGAGGTGGTGGCTGTGATGAGTTTCATGTCATACCCTTCGCATCGAAAAATCAAGAGGTGGGCGGCGCTCGTGGGCGGTGTCGCGCAGGGTCGCTTCTTCGGCGTTGGACAGGTCCCGGCGCAACCGCACCGCGTTGTCCAGCAGCCGGGTCACCATCCGGGCAAAGCCGGCGTCGTCCAGGCAGGACAGCGGGCGCTCTTGCCAGAGCACCAGTTCGGCGTCCATCGGGTCAACGCCAAACGCAGCGCCTCCGGTTTCTATGCCCATGAAGCTGGCCAGCAGGCAACGCTCTGCGAGGTCGGGGTTGTCTTCAGGCTCCCAGGGGAACATGGCGACGCGAAGGTAAACCGAGCCGTTGCCCGGCACCTCGACGGCGCAGTCCAGGCCCGAGGCATGGCCGATGGTGCAGATGCCGTCGTGGTCCAGGTGCAGGTGGACCCGTGACTGTTGGCCCAGGTAGTCAAGCCAGTGATTCACCAGTGCCCTGTCCTCAGCACCGGCACGACGCGTCTTGCCCATAAACTGCAGCCTTTCTGCCTCGCCGTTGAATGCACGGATTGAGGTTGTGATGTGGCTACAGGCTAGGCTTGCGTAGGGGGTTTGTGACCTATACGTTGGGCTCGGGGATGGTGTTACGCCGCCTTGGCGAGTGTGGGCTGGCCCAGGTTGCGCAGCACATCGCGCACCATCTGCGCCCGGTCCTTGGGCTCTTTCAAATCGCGCTCGATGCGCAGCTTTTCATTGCCTGCGAGCTTGATGTGCTTGTTCTTTTGCACCATCTCGATGATGCGCATCGGGTCAATCGGCGGGTCTTTCCTGAAAGTGATGTTGATCACCCCCGGCGCGGCGTCGACCTTCACCACGCCGTAGGGTTTGGCGATCACCCGCAGCCGGTGCACGTCGATCAGGGTCTGTCCCTGGGGCGGGAGTTTGCCGAAGCGGTCAACGATCTCTTCAAGCAATGCGTCGATCTGGTCCGTGTTCTTCGCGGTGGCCAGCTTCTTGTAGAACGACAGGCGCAGGTGCACATCGCCGCAGTAGTCGTCGGGCAAGAGGGCCGGCGCGTGCAGGTTAATTTCGGTGGTGACGGACAGCGGGCTGAGCAGGTCAGGCTCCTTGCCCTCTTTCAGCGAGCGCACGGCTTCAGACAACATCTCGTTGTACAGCTGGAAGCCGATCTCCATCATGTTGCCGCTCTGGTTTTCGCCCAGCACCGCACCGGCGCCACGGATTTCCAGGTCGTGCATGGCGAGGTAGAAGCCAGAGCCTAGTTCCTCCATCTGCTGGATCGCGTCCAGCCGCTGGCTGGCGTGCTTGGTGAGGTTTTCCTTGTCGGGCACCACCAGGTAGGCATAGGCCTGGTGGTGGCTGCGGCCCACGCGGCCGCGCAGCTGGTGCAGCTGCGCGAGGCCAAATTTGTCGGCGCGACTGATGACGATGGTGTTGGCCGTGGGCACGTCAATGCCGGTCTCGATGATGGTGGAGCACAGCAGCACGTTGTAGCGCTGGGCCACAAAGTCGCGCATGACTTTTTCCAGCTCGCGCTCGGGCATCTGGCCGTGCGCCACGGCAATGCGTGCCTCGGGCAGCAGCTCTTCCAGCCGCTGGCGGCGGTTCTGGATGGTGTCCACCTCGTTGTGCAGAAAGTAGATCTGCCCGCCGCGCTTCAGCTCACGCAGCACGGCCTCGCGGATCACGCCATTGCCTTCATTGCGCACAAAGGTCTTGATCGCCAGCCGCCGCTGCGGGGCGGTGGCGATCACGCTCAGATCGCGCAGCCCTTCCAGCGCCATGCCCAGGGTGCGCGGGATGGGGGTGGCAGTGAGGGTGAGCACGTCGACCTCGGCGCGCAGGGCCTTCATCGCCTCCTTGTGGCGCACGCCAAAGCGGTGCTCCTCGTCAATGATCAGCAGGCCCAGGTTCTTGAACTTGGTCGATTCAGACAACAGCTTGTGTGTGCCGACCACGATGTCCACGCTGCCGTCGGCAATGCCCTTGATCGATGCCGAAATTTCCTTGCCCGAGCGAAAGCGCGACACCTCCGCCACTTTGACCGGCCATTTGGAAAAGCGGTCCACCAGCGTCTGGTAGTGCTGCTCGGCCAGCAAGGTGGTGGGCGCGAGGAAGGCCACCTGCCTGCCACCGGTCACGGCGATGAAAGCGGCGCGCAGCGCGACCTCGGTCTTGCCAAAGCCCACGTCGCCGCAAACCAGGCGGTCCATCGGGCGCGGGGAGATCATGTCCTGAATCACGGCGTGGATGGCGGCGCGCTGGTCGGCGGTTTCTTCAAAGCCGAAGTCGTTGGCGAAGGTCTCGTAGTCTTGCGGCGAATAGCGGAAGGCGTGGCCTTCGCGGAGGGCGCGGCGGGCGTAGATGTTAAGCAGCTCGGCAGCAGAATCGCGCACCTGTTCGGCGGCCTTGCGCTTGGCCTTTTCCCACTGGCCGGAGCCCAGCCGGTGCAACGGTGCTTCATCAGCGCTGACGCCGGTGTAGCGGCTGATGAGGTGCAGCTGGCTGACCGGGACGTACAGCGTGGCGCTGTCCGCATATTCAACATGCAGGAATTCCGTGCTGCCTTGGCCCAGGTCCATGTTGACCAAGCCCCTGTAGCGGCCGATGCCGTGCGCGCTGTGGACCACCGGGTCGCCGACGTTGAGCTCCGAGAGGTCCTTGATCAACGCCTCAACGTCGCTGACCTGCTCCTGCTTTTTGCGGCGGCGCGTGGTGGGGCCTGCGGCGAACAGCTCTGTCTCGGTGACAAAGTCGATGCCTTGCTCGACCCAGCTGAAGCCGGTGTTGAGGCCTGCAGTGGCAATGCCGATTTTTTCATCGCCATGCAGCTGGAATTCTTCAAGCGAGTCGAAGGCAGGGGGCGAAAGGTGGCTGGCGCGCAGGAAGTCCAGCAGGCTTTCGCGGCGGCCATCGCTCTCGGCCAGCAGCAGCACCCGGTGCTGGGTATTGCGGATGTGGTCCTTCAAGCGCGCCAGCGGGTCGTCAGCGCCGCGCACGACCGACATGGGGGGGAGGGTGTCGAATTCGGCGTAGGGGCTGTTGCCTTCGCTCGGGGATGGATCCCGGACCAAGTCCGGGATGACAGCTGTTTGTGCGGGCCGCACGGCCAGTTGCGCATGCGCATTCGCCCGCCCATAAAACTGCTCCGTGCTGAGGAACAAGGCCTCAGGTGGCAAAGCCGGCCGCTCAGGGTCGCCTTGCACCAGCCGGTAGCGCTCTTTGGTGTCTTGCCAGAAGGCATGGAAGGCCGGCTCCAGGTCGCCATGCAACACCACCGTTGCATCCGCACCCAGGTAGTCAAACACGGTCGCCGTGTCTTCAAAAAACAGCGGCAGGTAGTACTCGATGCCGGCCGTTGCCACGCCGTTGCCCATGTCCTTGTAGATGCGGCTTTTGGTCGGGTCGCCTTCCAGCAGTTCGCGCCAGCGGCTCCTGAATTTTGCACGCGCGTCGTCGTCCATCGGGAATTCGCGGCCGGGCAGCAGGCGCACCTCGGGCACGGGGTAGAGGCTGCGCTGGCTGTCGGGGTCGAAGGTGCGGATGGAGTCGATCTCGTCGTCAAACAGGTCTACGCGGTAGGGCACCAGCGAGCCCATCGGGAACAGGTCGATCAGTCCGCCGCGCACCGCGTATTCGCCGGGGCTCACGACCTGCGTTACATGGCTGTAACCGGCCAGAGTGAGCTGGGCCTTCAGGCGCGCTTCATCGAGCTTTTGCTTGACCTTGAACTGGAAGGTGTAGCCCGCCAGGAACGAGGGCGGCGCGAGGCGGTACAGCCGGGTGGTGGCGGGGACGATCACCACGTCGGCGCCTGTTTCCTTGTCGCGCGGGGAGATGCGCCAGAGCGTGGCCAGGCGCTCGCTGATCAGGTCCTGGTGCGGCGAGAAGGTGTCGTAGGGCAGCGTCTCCCAGTCGGGGAACATGGCGCAGCGCAGATCGGGTGCGAAAAAGACCATCTCTTCCATCAGCCGCTGCGCATCAGTCGCATCAGAGGTGACGATGGCGGTGAGCTTGTGGCCGGCTTTCTCGCGTTCGGCCAGTCGGGCAAGCAGCAGCGAATCGGCCGAGCCGGCGGGGCGGGGCAGCGTGTAGCGCTTGCCGGGGACTAGTTTGGGGAGATCCATTTTGTGACCGGAAAATAGGAAGCACCCCCCGGCGAAATAGGCGGGGGGTGGAGCCTGTCATTTTACCCGCGGGCAATGTCCTTCGCGCGCAGGTGGTTGGCTGCGGCAGGCGGCGTAGGCGAGTGTTCTGTGAGCCCTATGCAGGCGGTCGGGCCCTAAAATGAAGTGAATGACGGCATCTCCCAGACCCCCAAATTTCTTTGCACTCCTGCCCTGCGCAGGCAGCGGCAACCGCGCCCTGGGTGCCGGCGCGCAGCCAGCGCCCAAGCAGTACCAGCCGGTGGCAGCCAAGACGATGGTGATGCACACGCTGGCGGCTTTTTCGGGCGTGGCCCGCATCAAGCGTTGCCTGGTGGTGGTGTCCCGGGGCGACACATTCCTCTCGCTGATCCTGGCGGCCAAGCCGGCGATTGTCATTGCCGATTGCGGCGGTGACACGCGGGCCGCGAGCGTGCTGAATGGGCTGAACCAGCTTGTGGAAATGGGCGCACAGCCTGCCGACTGGGTGCTGGTGCACGACGCGGCGCGCTGCCTCGTCACGACCGCGCAGA
>JACMQX010000193.1 GCA_014376765.1 Ramlibacter sp.
ATGGACGACCATATTCACCGGGTCGAGGAGATGTTTTCGGCTGTGAAGTCCGAATTCAAGCATCTGGAGTTTTATTACTTCCACAATTGCGTCTATGACTTCATGTGGAAGAACAACCGGCGCCGGTTTAGTGAAAAGTTTCCAACCTGGGACATCATCCGCAAATACAACAAGGACTACAAGCTGATCTTCGTTGGCGACGCAACCATGAGCCCGTACGAAATTTTGCAGCCCGGCGGCAGTGTTGAATACAACAATGAAGAAGCCGGCGCCGAATGGATGCAGCGGCTGACCAATGCCTTCCCCAAGTTCGCCTGGATCAACCCCGAGCCGCAAGGCGTGTGGCAATACCGGCAAAGCATCAGCGTGATACAGCAATTGGTGGGCCAGCGCATGTACCCGCTGACCATCAAGGGACTTGAAGAGGCAATGCGCCTGCTTTCAAAGTAAGGGCTGCCGGGGCCCGGCCACGCCGAAGGGTTCAGTCGCTGGTGTCGATTTTGTAGCCGAAGCCGCGCACGGTGCGTATGAGTGGCTGATCAAACCCTTCATCAACCTTGACCCGAAGCCGCCTGATGTAAACATCGACCACATTGGTCAGCGGGTCCTCAGAAGCGCCCCATACATTGGCAAGAATGCGTTCACGGCTGAACACGCGCTGCGGTGTGGTGAGCAGCAACTCAAGCACAGCCAGCTCTTTGGCAGTCAGCTCAATGCGTTTGCCGGCGCGATGCACCTGCATCTTGTTGCGGTCCAGCGTCAGGTCGGCCAGCACCAGACTTTCCGGCGGCTTGGCAGCGCTTCCCGCATCTGCGCGACGACGCAGCGCTTCCATGCGAGCCAGAAGCTCTTCAAAAGCGAATGGTTTGACGAGGTAGTCATCAGCCCCGACGCGAAGCCCCTGCACCCGGTCGGTTAACGCCCCCATGGCAGTCAGCATGAGGATGGGCGTCATGATACGGCCGGCACGCAGAGCCTGGGTGATTTCGATACCGTTTAGACCGGGCAGCATCCAGTCAAGAATGATCAGCGCATAGTCGCCGACCCGCGCTAACTCCAGGCCTTTGTTGCCGTTGCGCGCAAGCGTGATCGAGTAGCCTTCTGCCTTCAATCCGCGCTCTAGAAAATCAGCCACCCGAACGTCGTCTTCGACCACCAGTACATTCATGCAACCGTCTCCAAGGTGACGCGGGCCAACGTGCCCCGTCCGGCTTCGCTCCGAAGACAGACTTCGGTGCCGTGGGATCTGGCGATCATTTGCGCAATCGCCAAGCCCAGGCCGACGCCATCGGCGCGGTGTTCGCGCGCACCGGCTGAACGGTAGAAGCGGTCAAACACCCGGCCCAGGTCCTGAGAGGTAATGCCAATACCCGCGTCCTGCACGGTGTAGTGGCAACCGGCTTCATCAAGCCGCACCGCCATTTTCACCACCTGTCCCGGGCGTGAATAACAAATAGCGTTGTCCAGCAAAATCATCAACAGCTGGCGCAGGCGGCTGGCATCGGCCACGATGCGGCGAGGCGCCGGCAGATATTCTTCGTTGTCAGCCACGTCAACCTGCACCGTCACCCCGGCCATGGCGGCCACACCTTCCATCAGCTTCATCACTTCGTCAAGCGGTGGTATGGGGTCGATAGGTGCAAGCTTGAGGTGCAGCTGATCGCCTTCGGCCCGCGCCAGCGTCAGCAGATCATCCAGTGCCTGGCCCAGCTGGACCGAGGTGGCAACGATGCGCTTCAAGCTTTCACGGTAGTCATCGATCGACAGTTGACGACCACGCAGCGTAACTTCTGCCTCACCACGAAGCGCCGTTGCCGGCGTGCGTAACTCATGACTGATGTCGGCAAAAAATTCCTGCCGCTGCGCATCCACCGCTCGCAGCGTTACGTTTGCCTGCTCGAGCTCGCGGGTGCGGCTTTCAATAGCCACTTCCAGCCGGGCCTGGCTCTCATCGGCCTGGCGTCGTCTTTGAGCCAGCTCCTGGGTCATTTCATTGAAACGACGAGCGACCAGCCCGAACTCGTCCATATTGCGAACGGGAATACGGCTTTCAAGGTCACCCTGTCTGACAGACTCTGCACCGATCATCAGATCGGCCAGAGGCGAGCGGATGCGGCGATTGAGGTACCAGGCCGACAAAACCGCCATCACCAATGCAAAAATAGCCGCCTCCGCCGTCCACAACTGCACTTTTCCAAGAGCTTTCTCGGCTGCTTCGCTAGCGGCAGCAGCGTCCAGCTTTTCTTCCTGAATGGCAGTGAAGATCAGGCGTCGCAAGTCCACGCCCTCCTGCATGTCAAAGACACGGATGATTTCGGTCCACACCTGTCCGGTGCCGGCGCTGGGCGGCAACTGCTGGACAGCATTGAGCTGCACCTTGAGCTCGGAAAAGTTCCGTTCCAGCGCTACGATCGTTTCCAGCCTTTCGACGCGTGCGCGCACAGGTTCCTCGTCCCTGAGCAGCAATTGCTCGCGCACGGTGTCCTCGCGCAAACCCTGCAAGGTAGCCTGCATTTGCCTGAAAAGGCGCTCTCGCGTCGCGGTGTCCGGGTCACCTGTCAGCAGCGACTGCGCCATCCAGACTTTAAGTCGCTGCTTGTCGGCAGCCAGCTCGCTGAATCCGCTGAGCAGTTGATTGACCAGCGCGGACCGCTCGACGTGAAAAGTTGCTACCCGCGAAGACCAGTAAGCGGTGGC
>JACMQX010000194.1 GCA_014376765.1 Ramlibacter sp.
CCGATACGGATCGTCTTGGCCTTGGCCGCGAGGCGTTCGACAAACTCGTCGTACACGCGCTCGTGCACGATCTGGCGGCTGCCGCAGATGCAGGTCTGGCCGGCGCCGATGAATGCGCCGAACGCGGCGTAGTTCACCGCCTGCTCAACGTCAAAGTCGTCAAACACCAGCACCGGCGTTTTGCCGCCCAGCTCCAGCGTCTGGTGCGCGAAGTTGCTGCCGGCCAGCGCGCCGGTAATGCGGCCGGCTTCGGTGCCACCGGTAAGAACCCACTTGGCCAAACCCGGATGCTGCGCCAGCGCCTTGCCGGTGGTGGGGCCCAGGCCGGTGATGACATTGAAGCAGCCGGGCGGCAGGCCCGCATCAACAAACAGCCTGGCCAGCCGCAGTGTGGTGAGCGGCGTGTACTCCGACGGTTTCACCACCGTCGTACAGCCCGAGGCCAGCGTCGGTGCCAGGCTCTTGATCATGATCATCAGCGGGTGGTTGAAGGGCGTCGAGTTGCCCACCACGCCGATCGGCGTACGCAGCGTGTAGTTCAGGTAGTTGCCATCGACCGGAATCACCGCATCGCGCCGGGCGATGGCCAGGCCCGCGTTGTAGCGCAGGAAGTCGGGCAGGCGCGAGATCTGCGCGCGGGTCTCGTTGAGCGAGCGGCCGTTGTTGGCCGTTTCGAGCTGGTACATCTCGTCGAGGTTGGCTTCAAAGACATCGGCCAGCTTGTTGATCAGCCGGGCGCGCGTGCGGTTGGACATGTTGGCCCACTCGGGGCTGTCGAACGCGGCTTGCGCGCTGCGCACCGCACGGTCCACGTCGTCGTCGCTGGCATGGCCGATCTGCGCCAGCAGCGCGCCGGTGGCCGGGTTGATCACATCGAGCAGCTCGCCGCCGTTGGCGGGCGCGTCGCGGCCGTCGATGAAGAGTCCGTGAACGGGCGCATGAGTGGTGTTGGTCATGGAGATCCTTGGGGAAAGTTCAGCCTGCAATCAGGCTATGGGAGATGGATTTTTGGACGCGCTTGCCTGCGTCCGTGATGTGCTGCTCGGCCAGGCGCTGCGCTGCCCTGCGGTCACGCGCCTGCAGGGCGTCGATGATGGCGGCGTGCTCGTTCACCAGCGGTTGCGGGTCGCCGGCGCGGGTGCTGGCCACGCTGACCTGCACGGCGCGCTCCAGCTGGTCGATCAGGTCGTGCAGCTGGTCCCGCATGCGGGCGTTGCCACCGAGATCGGCGATGCGGCGATGAAACTCGCGGTTGAATGCGATGAAGCCGCCCTTCCATTTCGCGGCGTCGAATTTTCGGAAGCGGTCAAGCGCCTTCAAGTCCGCATCGCTCGCGCGCAGCACGATGCGCTCCATACATGCGCGCTCCAGGGCGGCGCGCAGGTGAAACATGTCGAGCACATCGTTGAGCGAGACCGGGGCCACCCTGTACCCCTGGCGCGGCAGCGTGATGACCAGGCCCTCGCGTGCCAGCCGCATCAACGCGTCCCGCACCGGGGACTTGCTCATCTCGAACCGGGCCGCCAGTTCGGCTTCGCGCATCTCGGTGCCTGGCGCCAGCTTGCAGTTGATCACCTCGGCCCGCAGCTGCTCGTACACCGTCTCGCGCAGCAGGCGCGGGGCAGTGGACGTGGCGATGTGAGCAGACGTAGGCATGGCTGTGCTGAAATATCAGGAAAGGCTTTTAGCGCATTATCTGGGATATTTACTGTGCGGGTAATGCAAGGGCATTCCCTAGGTAAACCAGTGGAATAGTAGGGTTGCCTTGGTTGACCCCCGGGCAATCCGTGAAATATCATGAATGCTTGACAACAGGGGAAATATTCCCCGCCGGAGCAACTCCCATGATCTTGAACGCACTGCCAAAAAGTCTCGTACCAAAGGCCTTCGCCACTGCCCTCCTCGCCACCACGCTGGCCCTGCCCGCGCTGGCCGCAGAGCCGATCCGCCTTGGCTTTCTCACCGTCAAGTCCGGCGCGCTGGCCGCCGGCGGCAAGCAGATGGAAGACGGGCTGCGCCTGTTCCTCAAAGAGCGCAACAACATGATTGCGGGCCGCAAGGTGGAGCTGGTCGTGGCAGACACCGCCGGCCAGCCGGCGATCACCAAGACCAAGACGCAGGAGCTGGTGGAGAAGGACCGCGTCAACGTCATCATCGGCCCGCTCGCCGCCTTCGAGGCGCTGGCGATTGACGACTACATCCGCAAGGCCGAGGTGCCCATCATCTCGCCCTCGGCTGCGGCAGAAGACCTCACCCAGCGCAAGCCGAACCCGTGGTTCGTTCGCGCGGTGGGCACCTCCGCGCAGCCCAGTCACGCCATGGGCGAGTACGCCGCACGCGAGCTGAAGTACAAGCGCGTGGCGATCATCGCTGACGACTTCGCCTTCGGCCACGAGATCGTGGCTGGCTTCCAGCGCACCTTCGAAGAGAACGGCGGCAAGGTGGTGCAAAAGCTCTGGTCGCCGCTGAATGTGGCTGACTACGGGACCTACATAGGCCAGATCAAGCCCAACGTTGATGCGGTTTACGCGGCGTTCGCCGGCGGCAACGGTATCAAGTTCCTCAAGCAATACAACGAGTACGGCCTGAAGGCCAAGATCCCGGTGATCGCCAGCATGACCGCGGTGGACGAAGGCATCCTCAAGTCCATGGGCGACGAGGCCCTGGGCGTCGTGTCCACCGGCTGGTACTCGGCAACGCTGCCCAACGCAGCGAACAAGAAATTCGTTGCCGCGATGAACCGCGACTACCAGCAGGACCCAGGCTACTACTCGATGGGCGCTTACGGCGCAGCGTTGATGCTGGAGCAGGCGCTCAAGGACGTGCAGGGCAAGATCGAAAACAAGGCGGCTTTCATGGCGGCCCTGCGCAAGGTGCAACTGGCTGACGGTCCGCGCGGCAAGGTGTCGCTGGATGCGCTGGGCAACCCAATCATGGACATCGCGGTGCGGAAGGTCGAGCGGGTCGGCGGCAAGCTGGTCAACAGTGTTGTGAAGACCTATCCGCAAGTCACGCAGTTCTGGAACTACAAGCAGCTGGACTTCCTGGCGTCCCCGGTCTACGCGCGCGACTATCCGCAAGCCAAGAACCTCGAATAAACGCACCCCGCTTCTCGCACCCGCACTTTCACTGGCACCCGCATGAATTTCTGGCTCATTCAGAGCATGAATAGCCTCGCCATGGGCGGCGTGCTGTTCATGCTGGCAGCAGGCTTCTCGCTCATCTTCGGCTTGATGCGGGTGGCCAATCTCTCGCACGGTGCTTACTTCATGCTCGGTGCCTATATCGGGTTGAACATGCTGGACCGCGGGTTCAACTTTGCCACGGCGGCGATGGTTGCGTCGCTCGGTGTCGGCCTGTTGGGTGGCATTGTTGAGCGCCTGATCCTGCGGCGCCTGGGCAACAACACGCTGTCCCAGGTGCTCGCGACGCTGGGCATTGCGTTCGTCATCGCCGACGGCAGCCTGTGGATCTGGGGCGGTGACCCGCGGCCCGTGTCGGGCCCGGCATTCCTGAGCGGAGGCTTGCAACTGATGGGCCTCACCTTCCCGAAGTACCGGGTAGCCGTTGTGGTGTTCAGCGTTGCAGTGGGCCTCGCCCTGTGGCTGCTGCTGGACAAG
>JACMQX010000195.1 GCA_014376765.1 Ramlibacter sp.
GGATCAGGCCTTGGGGGCGTTTTGCCCCAATGCGATCTTGAGCAGGTCAGCCACCGTGTTGGCGTTGAGCTTTTCCATGATGTTGGCGCGGTGCGCCTCCACCGTCTTGATGCTGATGCCCAGGTCGTCGGCGATCTGCTTGTTCAAACGGCCGGCCACGATGCGCTCGAGCACCTGCGCCTCGCGCGAGGTCAGCTTGGACAGCAGCGCGTCACGGCTGGCGGCGCTTTGGTATTCGGCAAAGGCGCCCTTGGCGTGGTCCAGCATGCGCTCGACGATGCTGACCAGCTCTTCTTCCTTGAAGGGCTTCTGGATGAAATCCATCGCGCCTTTTTTCATGGTGTTCACCGCCATCGGCACGTCGCCGTGGCCGGTGATGAAGACGATGGGCAGGGGCGACTTGCGCTCGATCAGGCGGTCCTGCAGTTCAAGGCCGGTCATGCCGCCCATGCGGATGTCCACGATCAGGCAGGCCACTTCGCGGGGGTCATAACGCGAGAGAAAAGACTCGGCGGAGTCAAAGCAGCGGACGCGGTAGTCCTTGCCTTCCAGCAGCCACTGCAGCGAGTCGCGCACGGCTTCGTCGTCATCGACAACATAAACCGTGCCTTTTTTCGGAATCAAACTCATGCAGTTACCCCGGGGTTTGTTAAGACTGGATTGGATGCGTCGTAGGGCGGGTTGGAAAGGGGAATCCAGAATGAAAAACGGCAGCCCACAACCTCCGCCCCATTGTAAAGGTTCTCTGCCTGCATCCTGCCCCGGTGGGACTCCACAATCGTGCGGCACAGGTT
The DNA here is from genome assembly GCA_014376765.1 of Ramlibacter sp. Taxonomy (GTDB): domain Bacteria; phylum Pseudomonadota; class Gammaproteobacteria; order Burkholderiales; family Burkholderiaceae_C; genus JACMQX01. Next base: position 795 of record JACMQX010000195.1, read on the forward strand.
CAGGCCAATGCCCATGCCTTCGACCTTGGTCGAGAAGAAAGCTTCGTACAACCGGTCCAGTACTTCGGGCGCCAGGCCCGCGCCGGTATCGACCACCGAGAACTCGACCACGGCCTGTTCATCAACCTGCCGCGGGATCACCCGCAGCTCCACACCGCGCCGCGCCGTGGGCCGCTTCGCGTTGTCGATCGACTCGGCCGCGTTCTTCAGCAGGTTCACCAGCACCTGCTCGATCAGGATAGGGTCCACCATCAACTTCGGCAGGCGTGCGGCCACATAGTGCGACAGGCGCACATTGCGCCGGCGCAATTCGATCTCGGCCAGCTCCACCGCCTCGGTCACCATCTCGGCCACATCCGACAGCGTAGTGTTGGGCTCGCTGCGTTTCACAAAGGTGCGGATGCGCTGGATGATCTGCCCCGCGCGCTGGGCCTGGTGCGCGGTTTTCTCCAGCGCCTTGAGCAGGTCTTCCTCGGTGATCTGCCCGCCCTTGATGCGCGAGACCATGCCGTTGCAGTAGTTGTTGATGGCGGTGAGCGGCTGGTTGAGTTCATGCGCCACGCTGGACGCCATCTCGCCCATGGTGATCAGGCGGCTGGCCGACTGCGCGCGTTCGGCCTGCGCGGCCGATAGTTCTTCCGCATGACGGCGGGGTGTGATGTCAGACGCAATCACCATCTGCGCGAGCCGCCCGTCCACCCAGTTGAGGTAGCGCGAGCGCACTTCCAGCCACTTGCCCAGCTCAGGCACAAAGATCTCGGCGTTCTCGCTGCGCGCGGTGGTCAAGGCGCCCGTGGGCAGGCCGACGAAGGAGTCCACTTCATCCATGGACTCGTCGCTGGGCGGCTTGGTCGGCACGCCGGCCTGCGCCACCAGTTGCAGGTGGCCGGCGGTTTGCGAGCCGAACCACAGGCGGTAGAGCTTGTTGGCAAACAGCAGCTCTTCGCTGCCCAGCGGCGCCACGGAGACGGACGCGTCAAGCGCTTCAAGCACGGTGGTGAAGCGTTCGTACGATGCCGAGAGCTGCTCGCGGATGCGGTTGGGCTCGGTGATGTCGGTCATGGACGTCATCCAGCCGGTCTGCTGGCCGCGCGCATCGATCAGCGGAGACACATACAGCCGCGCGTCGAAGAGGCCACCATCCTTGCGCTTGACGCGCACCTGGAAGCCGCCTGAGGTCGTGCGGCCGTTAAGCTCGTCATCCAGCCGGGCGGCAAGCGAGTCGAGGTCGGCCTCGGGCCAATAGGGGAAGGGGGCGGTGCGGCCAACCAGTTCGGCCTCGCTCCAGCCCGTCATCTGGCAGAAGGCGGCGTTGATGTAGGTGATGCGCCCCTGCATGTCGAGCGCGCGCATGCCGGTGAGCATGGAGTTTTCCATCGCGCGGCGAAAGTTGGTCTCGGCCACCAGCGCCTGCTGCGCCTGCATCCGGCGCCGGGTGTGGCGCCAGGTGCCGATCAGCATCCAGGAGGTGAGGGCGGAGAGGGCCGCCACCAGCCAGAACAGGCCGCTGCCGATCACGCCTTGCGAGGTGCGGTAGGCCTGCGCCCGGATGATCAATCCGTTGCCCACGGGCGAGACGGGCACTTCATATTCATTGATCTGCGAGGCCCAGGGCAGGAGCGTGGTGGCCGGGTTGCGGGCTGGCACGGCGTTGCCTGCCAGCAGGCCGTTGCGCGCATCCAGCAAGGCCACGGCGTACTTGGCTGTGACTTCGGCCGGCACGCCGTAGCGCAGCAGGCCATCAATCGAATATTCGCCCAGGATCACGCCAGTAAAGCGCCCTTGCTCGGCCATGGGGATATGCAGTTGCAGCGCGCGCGGTGTGGCCGTGCCTGATGCGCCTGTGACCGCCGCCGGCTGCGAGAACACGGGCTGCTGCAGGTCGCGCGCAAGGCTGTAGATGTTCTCCGTCTCGCCCACGCGCAGCACTTCACCGGCAATGCGCAGCAATGAATTGCTCACGCTGGGCGCCGCGTAACTGGCGCGCACGCGGCGCCGCTCGTCGATCCAGGTGATGGCCTGAAGCTCGGGGTACTGGTTAATCAGCGACTCGGCGCGGCCCATGAACTCTTCGGGGTCGATTTCCTTGTTGGCGATGTCGCGCGCGATGCGCATCAGCTGCTCCTGGCGCTCCAGCAACCGCAGGCGCACGCGTTGCTGCGCGTACTCGACGTCGCGCTTGACGGCTTCCTGCTCGCGCTCCATTTCTTCCACACGCAGGTACCAGAACGCAAAGACGATGGCCGCCATGAACAGCAGCACTGCGGCCAAGGGGCCCAGCATCGCGAAGCGGTCTTGCCGCGTGGGCGTCTGCTGGCGCCACCAGCGGCGCCACCAGGCGGTGGGGCTGCCCACCTTGGCGCTGCTGGAGGAGGTAACGGGGGACTGCATTCCCCGGAGTGTAGGGGAGGCAACCGGTGGGTGGAATGGACCGCGGGCTGGTGCGGTTTATTCGTGCAGCGTCGGCAGGGCCATCTGCAGCTGCTTTTGACCGATGGCTGAAATGCCGAGCAGTTTCAACGCGTTTCGAAGCGCTGTGGTTTTTGTTGGGGCAAGCAAGGCAAAGTTCAGTTTGCTTGTGGCAAGCGCATCGTGCAGCTTCAGCAGCTCGTTGAAGTCGTTCTCGGACGGCGGCTCGCCCCCGGTGAAGACGTTGAATGCATCTGCGGCAAGGTCCAGCAGGTCTACCAATTCATTCACAACCGGCGCACCTCCCCCGGTGCGGGCTGCAAGATGCGAGACCTGCCTGAAGCCAGCCGTGTAGACCACTTTGGCCAGTGCCATCGGGTCAGGATCTGTCATGCAGGTGTCGCCGGATGGCGCCTGAATGTTGTCTTGCGTCTGCATCGGGCGCTGCTGCAAGTTGCTCAACTCTGCGGAACCAGCCTCCAGGCGGGCAAGGGTCTGGCCCAGTGCTTTTTGGGCGTCTTCGTGGTCGGCAAACCCGGGCCACGACTCCTGCTGCACCTGGATGCACTGCGCGAGGATTGCGATCTGATCCTTGTACGCCTGGACCTTCTGATCGAGTGGAACTGCGCATGCATCAATGCCCTCCAGCGCACCTTCGACGCTCGCCATGGCGCATCTGAAACCTTGCAGCCAGTCCTCTTCGTCAGTGCGCAGTGGCGGCGAGTCACTGCGCGTAGGAGCTGTATGCATGACGACCTCCACTTCAGCGTCCACGGCGCAGGTTTGGCTGTTGTGTTCAGCGCACAGCCGTGGCTCGTTGGGCGACTCGGGGTGGGTGCTTTCCTGCTGAAGCGGAACGGCCCTGCTGACGGCTGGTTTTGGCCGGTGAATGCGCACCGATGCAGCCCGCACCGGTCCTGCTGCGCTGGGGATCCAGCGCTCGGGAATGCCAGGCGCAAAAGAGGTGGGGGAGATGCCCTTCAGCGCAACGCTCGCCGCTTGGGACACAGGATAGGTAGATGGATTCATGGGGCCACGTCGCAGAATTTATTGCTGCGAATTATGGGCTGCACCCTGGTGTCAATTTCCTCCTCCTAATGTCTCGTGCGGCGCCGCAAAATGGCGGGTGACCAAGGCTTTTTTGTTTCACATGGTGATACACAAAAGCACTATTTGAAATTCGGCAATTTGTATGGGAAACTCCCGGCACCGTACTAAAGTCACAGACAGCCCTTATCAGGAGACAAGCATGTCAGCAGTGCCAGAAAATGTGTTCGGCCAAGCCGCCAACGACGCGGACAGCCAGGAAACCCGGGAATGGATGGACGCTTTGTCCGCCGTGATCGAAAGTGAAGGCCCCGAACGGGCGCACTTTCTTCTGGAGCAACTGCTGGAGCATGCGCGCCAGCACAGCATCGACATGCCGTTCTCAGCCACCACCGGGTATGTCAACACCCTGGAGACCAACCAGGAAGAGCGCTGCCCCGGCAACCTTGAAATTGAAGAGCGCCTGCGCGCCTACATGCGCTGGAACGCCATGGCCATGGTGGTCAAGGCCAACCGCCATCATCCCGCTGATGGCGGCGACCTGGGCGGTCACATCAGCTCGTTCGCCTCACTGGCCAACATGTTTGGCGCCGGCTTCAACCACTTCTGGCATGCCGAGAGCGAGAACCATGGCGGCGACTGCCTGTACATCCAGGGCCATTCGTCCCCCGGTATCTATGCCCGCGCCTACCTTGAAGGCCGGCTGACGGAAGAGCAACTGCTGAACTTCCGCCAGGAAGTTGATGGCAAGGGCCTGTCCAGCTACCCACACCCCAAGCTGATGCCTGACTTCTGGCAGTTCCCCACCGTGTCCATGGGTCTCGGCCCGCTAATGGCGATTTACCAGGCGCGTTTTCTCAAGTACCTGCATGCACGCGGCATTGCCAACACCGAGAACCGCAAGGTCTGGGTGTTCTGCGGCGACGGCGAGATGGATGAAGTTGAGAGCCTGGGCGCCATCGGTGTGGCCGCGCGCGAAGGGCTGGACAACCTGATCTTCGTCATCAACTGCAACCTGCAGCGCCTGGACGGCCCGGTGCGCGGCAACGGCAAGATCATTCAGGAGCTGGAAGGCGAGTTCCGCGGCGCGGGCTGGAACGTCATCAAGCTGATCTGGGGCAGCTACTGGGACCCGCTGCTGGCGCGCGACAAGGACGGCGCCCTGCGCAAGGTCATGATGGACACGCTGGACGGCGACTACCAGTCCATGAAGTCCAACGACGGCGCCTATGTGCGCAAGCATTTCTTCGGCAAGGACCCTCGCACGCTGGAGATGGTTGCCAAGATGAGCGACGACGACATCTGGCGACTGCAGCGCGGCGGCCACGACCCGCAAAAGGTGTATGCGGCCTACCACGCGGCTGTCCACCACAAGGGGCAGCCCACGGTGCTGCTGATCAAGACCGTCAAGGGCTTTGGCATGGGCAAGAGCGGCGAGGGCAAGAACACCGCGCACCAGACCAAAAAGCTGACGGACGAGGACATCAAGCTGTTCCGTGACCGCTTCAACATCCCCATCCCGGACAGCCAGATCGCCGATGTGCCCTTTTACAAGCCGGCTGACGACACGCCCGAGATGCGGTACCTGCACGAGCGGCGCAAGGCACTGGGCGGCTACCTGCCCCATCGCCGCGTGAAGGCAGACGAGCAGATCCCCGTGCCGCCGCTGGAGACCTTCAAGTCAGTGCTCGAGCCCACGGTCGAAGGCCGCGAGATATCGACGACCCAGGCGTATGTGCGCTTTTTGACGACGCTCCTGCGCGACAAGGAGCTGGGCCCGCGCGCGGTGCCTATCCTGGTGGACGAGGCTCGTACCTTCGGCATGGAAGGCCTGTTCCGCCAGATCGGCATTTATAACCACCAGGGCCAGCTCTACACGCCGCAGGACCGCGAGCAGGTGAGCTACTACAAGGAAGACAAGGCCGGCCAGATCCTGCAGGAAGGCATCAATGAAGCCGGCGGCATGGCCAGCTGGATTGCGGCGGCTACGTCGTACAGCACCAACAACCGCATCATGGTGCCGTTCTATATCTATTACTCGATGTTCGGCCTGCAGCGGGTGGGCGACCTGTGCTGGGCGGCCGGCGACATGCAGGCCCGCGGCTTCCTGCTGGGCGGCACCTCGGGGCGCACCACGCTGAACGGCGAAGGCCTGCAGCATGAAGACGGCCACAGCCACATCATGGCCGGCACGATCCCCAACTGCATCAGCTACGACCCGACCTTTGCGCATGAGGTCGGCGTGATCCTGCACCACGGCCTGGTGCGCATGGTCGAAAAGCAGGAGAACGTGTACTACTACCTTACGCTGCTCAACGAGAACTACGCGATGCCCGGGCTGCAGCCAGGGACGGAAGAGCAGATCATCAAGGGCATGTATTTGTGCAAGGAAGGCGCCAAGCTGACCCCCCGTGTCCAGTTACTGGGCTCCGGCACCATCCTGCGTGAATCAATTGCCGCGCAGGAACTGCTGGAGAAGGAATGGGGCGTGGCAGCCAACGTCTGGAGCTGCCCGAGCTTCAACGAACTCACCCGTGAAGGCCAGGACTGCGAGCGCTTCAACCTGCTGCACCCGCTGGACAAGCCCCGCGTTTCCTTTGTGGCGCAGCAGCTGGAAAAACATGCCGGCCCGGTGGTGGCGTCTACCGACTACATGAAGGCCTTTGCCGAGCAGATCCGCCCCTTCATCCCGAAGAACCGGACCTACAAGGTGCTGGGCACTGACGGCTTTGGCCGCAGCGACTTCCGCAGCAAGCTGCGCGAGCACTTCGAGATCAACCGCCATTACATCGTGGTCGCGGCTTTGAAGGCCTTGAGCGAGGAAGGCACCGTGCCTGTCGCCAAAGTGGCTGAGGCAATTAAAAAGTACGGCATCAACGCCGACAAGATCAACCCCCTGTACGCCTGATGCGCACCTGATTCCCGGAGACAAACAACATGGCATTGGTAGATATAAAAGTCCCGGACATCGGCGACTTCGATGAAGTCGCGGTCATTGAACTGCTGGTCAAGGTGGGTGACACGGTCAAGGCCGAACAGTCGCTGATCACGGTGGAGTCGGACAAGGCGTCTATGGAGATCCCGTCTTCTGCGGCTGGCGTGGTGAAGGAGCTGAAGGTCAAGATGGGGGACAAGGTGAAGCAGGGGTCGGTGGTGCTGGTGCTGGAGGCGGCAGCAGTATCTTCCCCTCCCCCTCTGCGGGAGGGCGGGGTGGGGGCAGACGTTGCCGCGCCAACTTCTTCCCCGGCCAGCGCCTCCGCAGGCGTGCCCCCACCCCAGCCCTCCCCCAGCGGGGGAGCAAGTAAATCCGGCCCTGTCGAAGTCCACGTGCCCGACATCGGCGACTTCAAGGACGTCGCCGTGATCGAAGTGATGGTCAAGGTCGGCGACACCATCAAGGCCGAGCAGTCGCTCATCACCGTGGAGTCGGACAAGGCCTCCATGGAGATTCCGTCGTCCGTGGGCGGCGTGCTCAAGGAGCTGAAGGTGAAGGTGGGGGACAAGCTCAATATTGGGGATTTGCTGGCGATCCTGGAAGGCGCTGTTGGTGGTTCGCCGGCGCCGTCACCCCAACCCTCTCCCGAAAGCGGGAGCTCGAGCTCTCCCGCCCCGGCGGGAGAGGGCGGGGGTGAAGGTGGGCCCGCGCAGGCACGCACCGTACCCACGTCTGCCCTGCCGCCGCATGAGCCCGGCGCGCCTTCGGGCCAGCTGCCTCACGCCTCCCCATCCGTGCGCAAGTTCGCCCGCGAACTCGGTGTGCCGCTTGACGAGCTCAAAGGCACCGGCCCCAAGGGCCGCATTACGCAGGACGATGTGCAGGCCTTCACCAAGGCCGTCATGGCCGGCGCTGCATCCACCAAGGCCATCGCGGCCAAGGCACCTGCGGCCGGGAGCGGCGGATCAGGCGCGGGCCTGAACCTCATCGCCTGGCCCAAGGTCGACTTCACCAAGTTCGGTCCGGTCGAGCGGCGCGACCTGTCCCGCATCAAGAAGATCAGCGGCGCCAACCTGCACCGCAACTGGGTGATGATCCCGCACGTCTGCAACCATGACGATGCCGACATCACCGAGCTGGAAGCCTTCCGCGTTTCCACCAACAAGGAAAACGAGAAATCGGGTGTCAAGGTGACGATGCTCGCCTTCCTCATCAAGGCCTGCGTTGCGGCGCTCAAGAAGTTCCCGGACTTCAACGCCTCGCTGGACGGCGACCAGCTGGTCCTCAAGCAGTACTACAACATCGGCTTTGCGGCGGACACGCCCAATGGCCTGGTGGTGCCAGTGCTCAAAGACGCCGACAAGAAGGGCGTGCTGCAGATCAGCCAGGAAATGGGCGAGCTGGCCAAAAAGGCCCGCGACGGCAAGCTGAGCCCGGGCGAGATGTCTGGCGCCTGCTTCACAATCTCGTCGCTGGGCGGCATTGGCGGGCGTTATTTCACGCCCATCATCAATGCGCCTGAAGTGGCGATCCTGGGCGTGTGCAAGAGCCAGATGGAGCCGGTGTGGGACGGCAAGGCCTTCGTGCCACGCCTGATGCTGCCGCTCAGCCTGAGCTGGGACCACCGCGTGATTGACGGCGCGTCGGCTGCACGCTTTAACGCCTACCTCGGACAAATCCTCGGAGACTTCCGAAGGGTGCTGCTATGACGACGGTGGTAGTCGTTAAAAAAGCGGGCCAGGTGGCCATCGCTGCGGACACGCTTGTCACCTTCGGCGACACCCGCCTGTCCCACCGCTACGAGTCCAACAGCAAGCTGTTCAAGCTCAACACCGTCACCGGCACGAGCTACATCGGCATGGCCGGCACCGTGGCGCACTTTCCGGTGCTGCGCCACGCGATGAATTCACTGCCGCCTGACAAGGTGCGCCTGGGCAGCAAGGACGAGGTGTTTGACACCTTCACCAAGCTGCACCCGCTGCTCAAAGACAGCTTCTTCCTGCAGACCAAGGAAGAGGACAACGACCCTTATGAGTCCAGCCAGTTCAGCGTGCTCATTGCCAACGGCACCGGCATTTACGGCCTCTACAGCTACCGCGAAGTCTTTGAGTTCAAGGAGTTCTGGGGTATCGGCTCGGGCCGCAGCTTTGCGCTGGGCGCCATGTATGCCGCCTGGGACAAGGCCAAGAGCGCCAAGGAACTGGCCATGCTGGGCGTGAACGCCGGCTGCGAATACGACAGGAACTCCGCCGGGCCGGTGGAGGTTTATTCCCTCAAGATGAAAGATGCCTCATGAGCACGATCGATATCAAGGTGCCTGACATTGGCGACTTCGACGAAGTTTCCGTGATTGAAGTGCTGGTAAAGGCTGGCGATACCGTCAAGGCCGAGCAGTCGCTCATCACGGTTGAGAGCGACAAGGCGTCGATGGAGATTCCGTCATCGCATGCGGGTGTGGTCAAGGAGCTGAAGATCAAGCTGGGGGACAAGGTGAAGCAGGGGTCTGTGGTGCTGGTGCTGGAGGCTTCTGCGGCAGCTTCTCCTTCGCCTCCCCCTCTGGGGGAGGGCAGGGTGGGGGCAGGCGTTGGCGCGACAGCCCCGTCCCCGGCTGCGTCGTCTGCGGGCGTGCCCCCACCCCAACCTTCACCCGGGGGGGGGGAGAGCCTGGTGCCTGCTGCGGGAGCTTCGACTGCGCCAGCTTCCAGTTTCACCGGCGCCGCCGACCTCGAATGCGACCTGCTGGTCCTCGGCGGCGGACCCGGCGGATATTCGGCGGCCTTTCGCGCAGCAGACCTGGGCCTCAAGGTCGTGCTGGTCGAGCGTTACGCCACGCTGGGCGGCGTGTGCCTGAACGTGGGCTGTATTCCCTCCAAGGCGCTGCTGCATGTGGCGGCCGTAATGGATGAAGTGAGCCATTTCGAGTCCCTGGGCGTGAGCTTTGGCAAGCCGGTGGTGGATGTGGCCAAGCTCAAGGCCCACAAGGACAAGGTGGTGGGCAAGCTGACTGGCGGCCTCACCATGATGGCCAAGATGCGCAAGGTCACCACCCTGCGCGGTTATGGCGAGTTCCTGGATGCCTTCCATCTCCAGGTTTCGGAAACCGGCGGCACGGCGCAGGAAAAAACTGGCAAGACCCAGGCCGTGAAGTTCAAGAACGCCATCATCGCGGCCGGCTCGCAGGCGGTGCGCCTGCCCTTCATGCCGGACGATCCGCGCGTGGTGGATTCCACCGGTGCGCTCAACCTCGCCAGCGTGCCCAAGCGCATGCTGGTGCTGGGCGGCGGCATCATCGGCCTGGAGATGGGGACGGTGTATTCGTCTCTCGGTGCCCGGCTGGACGTGGTGGAAATGATGGATGGTTTGATGCAGGGCGCCGACCGCGACCTGGTCAAGGTCTGGCAGAAGATGAATGCGCCGCGCTTTGACAACATCATGCTCAAGACCAAGACGGTGGGCGCCAAGGCGACGTCAGCTGGCATTGAGGTGACTTTTGCGTCCGCAGAAGAAGGCGGCACGGCTCCCGCACCGCAAACCTATGACTTGGTGTTACAGGCCGTGGGCCGCACACCCAACGGCAAAAAACTCTCAGCCGACAAAGCGGGCGTCTCGGTCACTGACCGCGGCTTCATCCCCGTCGACATCCAGATGCGCACCAACGTCCCGCACATCTTTGCCATTGGCGACATCGTGGGCCAGCCCATGCTGGCGCACAAGGCGGTGCATGAGGCGCATGTGGCGGCTGAAGTCGTGGCAGGCGAGTTGCAGGGCAACAAGGAGCTGGCCAGCGCCGCCTTCAATGCACGCGTCATTCCCAGCGTGGCCTACACCGACCCGGAGGTGGCATGGGTGGGCCTGACCGAGGACCAGGCCAAGGCACAGGGCATCAAGGTGAAAAAGGGCTTGTTCCCCTGGAACGCATCCGGCCGGGCTATTGCCAATGGCCGCGACGAAGGCTTCACCAAGCTGCTGTTTGACGACAGCACCGAGGCGCATGGCCACGGCCGCATTCTGGGCGGCGGCATCGTTGGCACCCATGCCGGCGACATGATCGGCGAGATCGCGCTGGCCATCGAGATGGGCGCAGACGCGGTGGACATTGGCAAGACCATCCACCCGCACCCGACACTGGGCGAGTCCATCGGCATGGCGGCCGAAGTCGCGCACGGCAGTTGCACGGATTTACCGCCGGCACGCAAGTAGCCCGCACTGCAATCGCAGTCCCTGCGCCGGGCCCGAGCCCCTGCGGCCCGGGCTTTTTTTATGCGCCGTCCTGGCGGAATTTATCCGGTTGCCACGTGACTCATCAGGTCTGTGCATCGGGCTGGCTGGTGCACCCTCTGCACCGCCCAAAGCGGTGGCCACCAAGGACGTACCGATGGCAAATTCAAGCCCCGCCACCTCGGCCCTCAGGACCCTGCGCGAGCGCCCGTCGCCAGAACAGCTTTCTGCGGCCAAGCAGCAAACTCCAGTCACCCTGAGCAGGGAGGAATCCATCCTCAATGACCTGTCCACGTTTCTGGCAATACCCACACCCAACCTGCGGGAGCTGGCGGAGAAAAGCCTCTTTGTCAGCAAGCTTTCCGTGCAGGTTGCGCAAGCGCTGGAGGAGGGGCTGCCCTGCGTGAAGATGGACTATGACGGACGCTGGGGCCCGCTGTTCACGTTGGGCGGCAAAGACGGAATCGAGATCGGCCAGATGACGTTGCACGAGCAGTGGTCGCAGCCGCCCGTGGATACACGCGCAACCCTGCAGCAGGCCCAGGCTGCGGCGGCGCAGCCTTCGGAATCGCGCCCTGTAGCGCTGCCGGTTGCGCAGCCTGTGCGCCGGGGGTCATTGCCTGAGCATCTGGCCGCCCTGCCGGAGCGCATCGGGGCGCGGATCAACAAGCTGTACTCGCTGCCAAAAAATGACCTGTATAAATTGAACCTGGCGGCCACAGGCCTGGTCGACGTCATCGTCAACAAAAAGCTCACCAACACCTTCGACGAGATGACGCCCAATGAGCGGGCTGAAGCCCTGAAAGCGCTGGAGATCACAGTGCGTGAACTGGCTGCAAACCAGGCGGGCGGCGAGTCCCCTGTAGCCCCTTGCCTGACGCGGATCGCAGCTGCGATGCGCGACACGAAGCTGGAGATTGCGGGCCGGCAGGCGCCTGCGGCCATTCACCGCATTGAAGGCTTCTTCAAGGCACTGAGCCAGCTCGAAACCTGCGCCACCGATCACTTGCCCGCCGCCCTCGACAACTGCGGCAAGACGGCGTTGGTAATTGCCAAGAGCAACCATAGTCAAGGGGAAAAGGTCGAGCTTTTCAGAAGGCTGGTCCGCACGATGAACGTCATGGCCAACCATCCCGATGCGCAAGGGCAGGAACTTGCAGAGCGAAGGCGGCTGGTCGGCTGCGCGTTCCGGGATTTTGTTGTTCCAAAGGTGCCGAAACCCGTCAACGGGCAGCCCAGGTCGCTGGCAAGCCGCCTGCATGAAGACATGGAACGGCAGTTGCAAGTGGCCCGCTTGTATGACGAGGCGCATCCCCACAGCAAAACGGAATTGAAGACAGAGCCGCTTTGAGCGGCGCCCTCGGGCATCAGCCCCAGGTTGTTCCCGGCATGCCCGCTACGGGCGCACGGCCGGCGTCTCCACCCGCAGGCCCCTGGCCCTCACCGCGAGGTACGTCGCCAGCTCCACCAGCTGCTGCGCGTCAAAGGAATAGGGCTCGGCGCGCACCCCGGTCATGCAACTGCGGATGCGGCGTTCCAGGGAGCCCATGCCCTGCCATTCCAGCCGGTAGATCGGGTAGCCAGTCGGGTGTGCTTGCGGAATGCCGCGGTCTTGATCTCGACGACTTGCCCCCTGGAAGCGGACGGCGCAACCGTGAGCAGTGTGCGGGCCACGGTCACCAGCGAGCCGCCCACCGGGTCAGCGCAACTCGGCTGTAGCGGAGATGGCCGTTGCGGCCTGCGCGCTGCTCGACGTAGGCACGCGGCGTGCGCCATCAAAGCGGCGCTCCCAGTAGCTCACGCGCATGTCTTCAACACGCACCTCGGAACCGGGCTTGGGGGAATGGATGAACTTGCCTTCACCCACATAGATGCCCACATGGCTGAAAGCACGGCGCATGGTGTTGAAAAACACCAGGTCGCCAGGTTGGAGTTCTGTCTTTTCAATCTTGACGGTGGCGGCAGCCTGCTGGTCGGCGCGGCGCGGCAACATCAGCCCCACAGTCTGCTCGTACATTGCGCGGACGAAGCCGCTGCAGTCGAAACCTGTTTCGGCTGTATTGCCCCCACGGCGGTAGGGGACGCCCAGAAAACCCATCGCATTGACAACCAGTTCAGAGGCTTTGGTGCCAACTGATTGGCGGACCTGCTCAAGCCGGGAGAACAAGCCTTTTTCAGCGATGAATTTGTCCATCTCATCATCAGCGCTACCGGGTGCGGCCTGGACGGCGCTGCAAAGCAGGCACAGGGCAAGGAGGGAGGCGTTGGCGAATCTGTTCATGGCCGCAAGAGTAGAGGCTGAAAACCTAGAAGTCAAGTTAGAAATAATTCCCAAGTCATTGATTCATATAAGGTTCATGAATATAGTTGGTGCACTTACAATTTAATTTGCACCAAAATAAGGCAAATTGATGCTGTTTGACCTACAGGGCGCAGAGGTGGCCGCCTACACAAAGGGCTGATACAGCCCTGCAAATACTGTGGCTGTAGCCGGGCAGCCGGCCGCTCAGGGTTTGATCAAACCCTTGCGCACGGCATACAACGTGAGGCTGGCAATGTCGTTAATGTGCAGCCGCTCCATGATGCGGGCGCGGTGCACGTCTACTGTCTTGGGGCTGAGGCCCAGCTCGTAGGCGATTTCCTTGGAGGCGCGCCCCTGGGCAATCAGCCGCAGGATCTCGATCTGCCGCTGGGTCAGCTCCTCGCTGACGGTGGGTTCTGAAGGCTGCAGCAGGCGCTGGGCAATCACCGGGCTGAAGTAGCTGCCAGTCGCCACCACGCTTCTCACGGCCTGTTCCAGCTCAAAGGGGGGCGCGTCTTTCATGAGGTAGCCGCAGGCGCCGCTGGCAACCGCGCGCTTGACGAAGTCCACCGTGTCATACATTGACAGCACCAGGATGTGCACCTTGGGGCGGCTTGCGTGCAGGTGGGCAATGGCGGTGATGCCGTCCATGACGGGCATGGAAATGTCGGTCATGACCAGGTCTGGGTCAAGCGACTCGACCAGCGTGATCAACTCCTGGCCGTTGCGGGCTTCGGCAATGACCTCAACGCCGTCCACCATCGACAGCAGGGCCTTGATGCCGGAGCGGACCAGGTCATGGTCGTCGGCCAGCACGATGCGTACTGGCGAAGCGGGGGCTGTGTTTTTCATGGTCCCTGTTTTTGCGTAGCTGAATGTGTTTATAACCGCGCTGCGCGTAGCAGTGGGCGGACTTTCCCGCACGGGCTGAAAACTGCCGTCAAAGCAACGCGCGAATGATCACCCCGGCGCCAGGCCGCGTCCTGATGGCCAGCCGGCCGCCAGCGAGTTCGGTGCGTTCGATCATCCCGTACAGGCCGAGGTTCTTCTCGCTGAATTGCCCGTCAAGAATGTCAGCCTTGTCAAAGCCCTTGCCGTTGTCCGCAATCACCAGCGCAATGCGATCGGCCGGCAGAAAGTTGACCCGCACCCAGATGCGGCTTGCGCCGGCGTGCCGCAGGGTGTTGGTGACGGCCTCCTGCACCAGCCGCACCGCGACCGACGCGGTCTCGCTCAGCTCGTCGGGTTCGGTACCGCGGGTGGTCATGGTCACACGCATGCCGGCCGGGTCTGCCAGCCGCTGCAGTGCGGAGCGGATGGCAGCTTCCAGGCCGAGCAGGTCCAGTTGCGCCGGGCGCAGGGAGAACGACAGCGTCTTGACCTGCTGCACCGCCTCTTGCGCCATCTGCATGGCCGTGTCGGTGAAGTTTGCGGTGGCCTGCGGGTCGGCGGCTTTGCGCGCCGCATGAAGGTGGATCACCATGCCCGTCAGTGTCTGGCCCAGCACGTCGTGCAGCTCGCGCGAAATGAGGGTGCGCTCGCGCTCCTGCGCCGCGACCAGCCGGGTCGAGAGCTTTTTCAGCCGCCGGTAGGCCGCGTCCAGCTCGATGGTGAGGCGCTCTTGCTCCAGCTTGCGCCGCCGGTCAGACATCACCCGGGCGACAACCTGGGGCAAGGTGCCAAGCTTGTCTTTGGTGACATGGTCGCTTGCGCCATGGCGCAGGACGTTGACGGCAGCTTCTTCACCAATGGCCTGGGTGACCACGATCAGGGGAACGGTGCTGTTGCGCTCGGCCAGGATCTTGAGCGCGGCATAGGGGGAGAACTTCGGCAGGTTGTAGTCGCACAGGATGGCGTCCACCTCGTTGTCCAAGGCCGCAGTGAAGCCCTTGGCGTCGTCCACATGGGCCAGCAGGTACTGGTGCGCCGGGTCGCTGCGCTCCAGTGCGAAGGCAATCAGCTCCACGTCGTCTTCCCGGTCCTCGACGCACAGAAGCCTGATGACCGGGAGTTCTGGGGCAGTGGATGGCACGGTGGGGCTAGGGCAGGAATTTCGCGGAGTTTAGCGCCTTGCCCGCGCAGCGCCGAAAGGGCGGCCATGCGGCGCTGTCGGGAAATGCCTTAGGGCAGATGCTCAATTTGCCTAGCGCCGCAAAGCGGGCTGGTGGTTTGATCAACGTGCATGAAGGCATGGGGCTTTCCAACTTGTAGGAGCACTGCAATGACATCATCACAGGCATACATGGCGGCCGCTGAGGCGGATACCGAGATTCAGACCAGCGCCCCGGCAGGGGCCGCAGTCAAAAAGGCCGCAGGGGCGGCTGCGGTGTTGCACGGTCTGGCCGGGATGGGGTCCTGGGTTGCCTCGGCCATGGCCGGTTTGATGGCCAAGCCCGGCAAATTGCCCAGGCAAACATGCATCGACCCGTCGACCGGGTTGCTCAACCGCGAGAGTTTCATGGTGCGCGGTGACAGGATGCTCAATGCTTGCCACCGGGACAAGCGGGCCGTGACGGTCGCGGTTTTTGCCTGTGAGGACTTGCTGGCCATCCGCAGAATGTATGGGCGCAACTCCTCACACATGGCCGTCAAGCGCCTGGTCAACAAGATCAACGGCATCGCCGGCTTGCGCGGGCTCGCCGCGCGCACCGGCATGACCGAGTTCACCGTCATGCTGCCCGGCGTTGCTCGCGAAAAGGCGCTGCGGGGAATCGCCCGGCAGTTGGGCAATCCGGTACGGATTGAATTTGACGCAGGCGAAGAGGAAGTTGTCATGCTGCCGGCGGTCGTGGTTGAAACGCCAGGCGTCGGGGAAACGTCCATCGAGAACCTGCTGGCCGAAATGTCTGCTGACGCGCGGACCCAGATGCAGGCTTTCCGCGATACGGCCACAGCGCAGCAAGTGGTAAGCCCGTCAGCTGCTGCAAAGCGGGCCATGCCGGTGATGGAGGAATACCTGCCCGATAGCATGGACCGGCCACACCTGCCGCCTACGATGCCTGTTGCGTTGGGTGCGCACTAGGCGCGCACCCGGCATTCATCAAATCAGGCGCAGACCTCAGTTCGCCTTTGACGGCAACAGCGGCAGGTCCACCATCACCGCCTGACCCGGGGTGGTGCAACCCGTGTCGCAGCATTTGCCGGGTTGCCGGTTGCGGGTAATGGGCCGCGCCGGGTCATGCGGCGCCGCTGCGGGCTGGCCATCGGCGCCAATGCCGCGCTCAAGCAGGCGTTCCACCAGCTCCACCTTGGAGCCAATGGGGTAGTTGCGGTAGATCTCCTGCTTCATCGCAGCGGGTGAGCCGCCGCCATGCAGGCTGATCACGCTGTACCAGCCGCCCTGGTAGCCGGCCGTCAGGTCCTCGATGAAGCGGGCAGTTTCAATTCGCTGCTCGTACGGGACGTCGGGGTTGGCGCGCAGCACCTCCGACAGGCGCGCGGCCGTCTCCGGGTTATGGTCTTCATCCGGGCCGGGCAGGGTGACGATGAGCCCGCCGGACACATAGTGGGCGATGCGGTGCATGTCATAAATTTTGGTGGCCAGCAGCAGCTTGCCGATGTTGGAGAACACCGGGTCCGGCATGAAGCTCTTGCTGTGCGGGTCCTCCTTGCCATAGACGCTGGCCGCCACGCCGCAGGCAAAAAAGCTTTCGGTGATGGTGATCAGCTCGACCATCTGCTCGCGCAGGTGGGTTTCCTTGCCCGGGTCAAAACCATTGGCCTCGCACATCAGCGCACCTGCCCCTATGAGCAAATCGCCAAAGCCGGCGCGCGCGCCTATGCAGGTGTGGCGGTGGTGGGTGGCGTAGCTGTAGGTGAGGTGGCCGGAGTGCTCCCACTCGCCTGCATAAAACACGCTGTCCCAGGGCACGAACACCTTGTCGAACATCACCACGCCGGTGCTCTGGCCGTACTTGCGGCTGAACAACGCCTCGCCATGCTCCAGCTTTTCGCCGGGGCGGCCCGCGGGCCGGGCAACGATGGTGATGCCCGGTGCATCCACCGGCACGGCGCAGCACACCGCAAAGTCAGCGTCTTCCCGGCCCATGTTGCGGCAGGGCATGACCAGCAGCTCATGCATGTACGGCGCCCCGGTGACGATGGCCTTGGTGCCCGAGATCACGATGCCGCGCACGCCGTTATGCAGTGCGTTGCGATCCACCACATGAACATAGCTGTCCACATTCGACTGCTCGTGCGGCCGTTTGCTGCGGTCGCCTTTGGCGTCTGTCATGGCGATGCCCAGCGTGAGGTCCTGGTCCTGCACCCGGTGCAGGTAGTTGAGGAAGCGGGCGGTGTTCTCGGTTGTGCCGCGTGCGTCGTCGATGCGCGCGCTGACCTGGCCGATGGCGTTGAGCGCATCGTGCGTCAGGTAGCGCTGCGCGCAGCCCGTTTCCTGGCAGACCAGGCGCACGGCCTCCAGCTTGTTGAGCAGGTCGCCCGAGCTGGTGTTGATATGGGTCAGGCGGTTCACGCGCTTGCCGCTCGTGTGTTGCACGGCGGTCATGATGGGGGCGTATTTCGGCTTGAGGGCGTAGTCGTAAGTCAGTGCGATGGCATTGATGCCGGGCCCGAAGCCGCGCTCGTCCGCCACGCTGTCCACCAGCTGGCCGTTCAGAAAGACACGCGGCCTGTAGCGCCGCAGCGATTCGCGAAAGTCGGCGCCAGACATGAGGGTGGCGGTGGGGGCGGGCGCATTCATGGTGTGTCTCCGGGTTGTTGTGTCATTTGGCACGTGGCGGTGCGCCATCAACTCAGTTAGAGTTGATTTCATTGTGGCCCAGAACACACGTCACCCACGGAGACAGACATGAATGCACCAGTAGACACCACCTTGCTGCAGCCGGCCCCACGCGCCGCCGGCCGTTACGACACGCACACAGTCCACAACCAGGCCCAGCCGCTGGCGGGCATCAACGCCTTTGACGGTGATGCGGTGCTGTCCGCAGCAGTGGCGCGCGAGGCGCCATGGGCCGCAGAGCGTTGCCGCGCGCTGGGCGCAGTAGCCGCGGACGAAGCCGTACAGGAGCTGGCGCGGCTGGCCAACAAGCATGTGCCAGAACTCAAGACCCATGACCGTTTCGGCAACCGCATTGACTGGGTGGAGTTCCACCCGGCCTGGCATGAACTGATGGCCCTGGCATGGAAGCATGAGGTGCATTCACTGGCCTGGACGGCAAGCAAGGCGCAGCCTCATTTCGCCCGGGCGGCGCTGTCATACCTGTGGAACCAGGTTGAGCACGGCACCGGCTGCCCGACGGGCATGGCGTATGCGGCGCATGCCGGGTTCCAAAGCGAGCCCGCCCTGAGAATCTGGGCCGACAAGGTGCGTGGCACCACCTATGAGTTCAGCCGCAAGGAGGTGGCTGACAAGCCGTCCGTGGTGGTGGGTTACGCCATGACCGAGAAGCAGGGCGGCTCGGACCTGCGCGAGACGCAGACCACGGCGGCCTTCTCGCATACGGCCAACTACCACGGCGCGCCTGCACACTGGTATGAACTCACCGGCCACAAGTGGTTCTGCTCGGTTCCGCAAAGCGACGGCTTTTTCACCCTGGCCAAGGTGAATGGTGGCGTCACCTGCTTCTTTCTGCCGCGCACACTGCCGGGCGGCGGATACAACCCGTTATTCATCCAGCGCCTGAAGGACAAGTGCGGCAACAAGTCCAACGCTTCCAGCGAGATTGAATTTGCCGGCACGCTGGCCATGCGGGTCGGCAGCGAGGGCGGCGGGCTGCGCGAGATCCTGTCCCATGCCCACCTCACGCGGCTTGATTTTGCGGTCGGCTCCGCCGGCCTGATGCGCCAGGCCCTGACGCTGGCGCTGCAGCACACATCCACCCGAAAGGGGTTTGGCCTGCCGCTGTCGGCCCAGCCGATGATGGCCAATGTGCTGGCCGACATGGCTGTTGAAGTGGAAGCGGCCACCCTGCTGGCGCTGCGGGTGGCACGCGCCACGGATCACCTGGCCACTGACGCGCATGAAAAGGCCTTTGCCCGCGTGGCCACGCCCATGGCCAAGTTCTTCAATTGCTCTCGGGCCCCGGCGATTGCGTACGAGGCCTTGCAGTGCCATGGCGGCAATGGTTTCATCGAGGAGAACCCGATGGCGCGCGTCTACCGGGAGGCGCCGCTCAACAGCGTGTGGGAGGGCTCGGCCAACATGATGTGCATGGATGTGCGCCGCTCGCTGGTGAGGGACCCGTCCATCCTTGAAGCCTTCATGACCGAGGTGCAATCGGTCCGGGGCATGGATGGCCGTTTTGACGGCTTCGCCAGCGCCCTGCAGCCGCTGATCCTGCAGGCCATGGAAGATGAGTTCCTGGCCCGGCCCGCAACCGAGGCCATGGCTCGGGCCGTGCAGGGCGCGCAGCTTCTGCGCCATTCCACGCCCGAGGTGGTGGACGCGTTCATGGAGACGCGGCTTGGCACCGCTGCAAATGGCACGGGCGCGATGTCTGGCGTGATGTTCGGGGCCATGGGAAAGGCAGTCTCCAGGGCGCAGGCCGGGCGCATTGTGGACAGGGCCTTGCAGGGATAATGCAGAGCACTTTCAAGGCCCCATCATGCTGCTCGAAGCCGACGACTCCCAACTCATCCTGATTGATTACCAGACACGGCTCATGCCTTCCATTTTTGAAGGTGCGGCAGTGGTCGCCAACGCGCACAGGCTGGCGCAAATGGCACGCCTCATGCAGGTGCCGGTCTGGGGTACCGAGCAAAGCCCTGACAAGCTGGGCGAGAGCGCGCCAGAGCTGCGCGCCCTGTGCGGCCGCACCCTGGCCAAAACCCATTTCAGCGCCTGTGCCGATGGGCTGGGGGAATGGCTGAGGCCTGCAGAAACCTCAACAAGCAATACGCGCCCGGTGCCGCAAGGCAATGCACGCAGCCTGCCCAAGCACCTGCAAAAGCCCGCGCCCGCACCGGCAGCTGAACGCAACACCCTGGTGATCGCAGGCTGTGAAGCCCATGTGTGCCTGTTGCAGACTGCGCTGGACCTGCTCGATGAAGAGTTTGAGGTGTGGGTCGTCACCGACGCATGCAGTTCGCGCACCGAGCGCAACCGCGATGCCGCCTTCGACCGGCTCGCCGGGGCGGGCGCCGAGCTGATCACCACCGAGATGGTCGCCTTTGAGTGGATGCGCTCGGCCGCACACCCTGCGTTCAGGCAAGTGCAGGCACTGATTCGTTAGTCCTTCAATGGCCTTCTCGTTAGCCTTTTTGATGTAGCCCTTTGGGATGAGAAAGAGGCGCTCGTGCGTGTCGGGCATACACGCATTTAACTCGGTGGCCTAGGCAGTCAGGCGGCTTGTCCGGTGCAGGTTTCAGGATGACCATGCACGCTTCGAAGTACAGGCAGGCAGTCATCAAAATGAAGCAGTTGAACAGGGCGAATCAAGCAGTCGCAGATCAGAAGGCCGCGTTCAGTCAGTTCCGCCCGGCAGTGGCAGACGAGCAGTCCACCGAGCTGCTGCGCTTTTATGATTCGTTTGACGGCGCGGTGTCCGGCTTCATTCTGTCCGAGCTCAACATGCGTCAGGGCGACCGCTGCAAGGCGCTCAATGTATTCAGCGATTTGCAGGCCCATTCTTACAAGCAGGGCGCCGAGTACAACCTGCGCGCTTTGGGGCACCTGGCCAATGCGCAGGCCTTCCTCTGGAAATTCCGCAAGAACCTGCCTGAGCCCGACACGGCCACCAAGTCCTTTGCGCAGCGCCTGGATGACGTGAGGCATGAAATGCGCGAGGTCATCTGTGAGCTGGAGATCAAGGCCAGCGATGCTGCCGAGCTGAGCGTCACGCTGGACCACGTTTGCACCCTGTTCAGAAGGGGTGCCTGTGAAGCCGGCATCTTTGTCTTCATTGATGGCGGCATCAAGAGCCTGGAGGCCCTGCGCAAGACACCAGGGCGCGGCGCTGAATCCAATATCGCCGCCTGGAAGCTGCATGTCGCGCAAATCCTTTTGGCGCTTGCAGTTTGGGTGGCTTATAAATGTTTCCACGTCACCTGCCGCTGCGCACAGATCGAGAAATCGGTCCATGGCGCCATACTGGCGGTAGCATCAGTCGTCCATGTGGCTTGATGAGGAAACACAAAAATGGGTTACGCAGAGTTTTACCGCCAGTCGCTTGATGCGCCTGATGCCTTCTGGGCCGAGCAGGCCGGGCTGATTGACTGGCAAACCCAGCCGACGCAAATCTGCGATAACAGCCGCCCGCCATTTACCCGCTGGTTCGTCGGCGGCACCACCAACCTGTGCCACAACGCGGTAGACAGGCACCTGACCACCCGTGGCGACCAGCAGGCACTCATCTACGTGTCGACCGAAACCCATGAAGAAACCGTCTACAGCTTCCGCCAGCTGCATGCCGAAGTCCAGCGCATGGCCGCCGTACTGCGCGAGCTGGGCGTGCAACAAGGCGACCGTGTCCTGATTTACATGCCAATGATTGCCGAGGCCGCATTTGCGATGCTGGCCTGCGCGCGCATCGGCGCGATTCACTCGGTGGTGTTTGGCGGCTTTGCCTCGGTGTCGCTCGCCACGCGCATCGAAGACGCCTCGCCCAAAGTCATTGTCAGTGCCGACGCCGGCTCGCGCGGTGGCAAGCTTGTGCCCTACAAGCCGCTACTGGACGAGGCCATCCGCCTGTCCAGCCACAAGCCGGACAGCGTGCTGCTGGTGGACAGGGGCCTGGTACCCATGGCGCTGGATGCCGCGCGTGACAAGCTCTGGGCGCCATTGCGGCAACACCACATGGACGCGCGGGTCGACTGTGTCTGGCTGCAGTCCACCGACATCAGCTACACCATCTACACCAGCGGCACCACCGGCAAGCCCAAGGGCGTGCAGCGGGACGTAGGCGGGTACACGGTGGCTCTGGCCGCCAGCATGAAACACATTTTTGAAGGCAAGGCTGGCGACACGTATTTCTCCACCAGCGACATTGGCTGGGTGGTGGGGCACAGCTACATCGTCTACGGCCCGCTGATTGCCGGCATGGCCACGATCATGTACGAGGGCCTGCCGATCCGGCCCGACGCAGGCATATGGTGGAGCCTGGTCGACAAGTACAAGGTCTCGGTGATGTTCAGCGCGCCCACTGCCGTGCGCGTACTGAGAAAGCACGACCAGGCCTTCCTCAAGAAATACGACCTGTCCAGCCTGAAGGCGCTGTTCCTTGCAGGTGAGCCGCTGGACGAACCCACAGCGCAGTGGATCAGCGATGCCTTGGGCGTACCCATCATCGACAACTACTGGCAGACCGAGAGCGGCTGGCCCATCCTGACGATTGCCAATGGCGTAGAAAAGGCGCCCAGCAAGTTCGGCAGCCCCGGCGTTCCCATGTACGGCTACAACGTCAAGATCATTGACGAGAACACCAACGAAGAGATGACCGAGCCCGGCCAGAAAGGCGTGGTCGTGATTGAAGGGCCCATGCCCCCGGGCTTCATGCAGACCATCTGGGGTGACGATGAGCGCTTCATCAACACCTACTGGAACAGCATCCCGGGACGCACGGTGTACAACACCTTCGACTGGGGCATCCGCGACAAGGACGGCTACTTCTACATCCTGGGCCGCACGGATGACGTGATCAATGTTGCTGGCCATCGGCTGGGGACCCGCGAGATTGAAGAGAGCATCTCCAGCCACCCAAATGTTGCCGAAGTGGCGGTGGTGGGCGTGGCCGACACGCTCAAGGGCCAGGTGGCCGTGGCCTTCGTCGTCGCCCGTGATGCGGGCGACCTTGGCGACACAGCGGCCAGGCTCAAGCTCGAAGGCGCCATCATGAAGCGGGTGGATGACCAGCTGGGCTCTGTGGCCCGGCCTTCACGCGTTCACTTCGTGACGGCATTGCCCAAGACACGCAGCGGCAAGATGCTTCGCCGCGCCTTGCAGGCGGTGTGCGAAGGGCGCGATGCCGGAGACCTGACGACGATTGAGGACCCTTCGGCCTTGCAGCAGGTGCGTGATCTGCTGGCGGGGCCGGGCTGAAGTTCAGCCTTGTGAGGGCACGTCAAAGGCCGCAGGGGCCAGACCGCTGCGGTTGCGCTCGATCATGGTGGTCCACGCCGACTCCCATTCGCGAACTCGGCTGGCAGCATCAAACAATGGTGCTTCAGGCCGCGCGGCCTGAAGGCGCAAGCGCAGTGCCTTCAATTCGTTCCGGTTGCGGCCCAGGCGGATAGCTGCGTCGAGGTAAGCCCTTTCGTCGCTGAACACGCAATCAGGCAGCCCGGCCGCACGCACGATGCTGCCGCCCAGGCGCGACGCCATTGACTCGCCGGCGCAGGTCAGTGCCGGCACTCCCATGCGCAGCGCTTCCACCAGGCCATGGTTGGCGTTGCAGCGCACCGTGTCAACAAACAGGTCGGTCATGCCAATACGGGCCAGCGTTTCAGAGCGTGTCAGGCGCGGGATGAAGAAGAGCCGGTTGCTCGTGATGCCTGCAGCCGCTGCAGCGGCCTGCAGGTTGGCTTTGGCTGCCGGGGCGTAGCCCGGCATGAGGAACACTGCGTCAGGCAGGGCGCGCAGCATCTGCATCCAGAATGAAAAGCTGTGCGGATCCACCATCACTGCCGGCAGGAATGCACCAAGTACGAGGGCGTCGTCGGCAATACCGGCGTCCGCGCGAGGCGGAGGTGGCTCAGGCTGGTCGTCCATCGGGGACAGCCAGCAGGTATGCGGTAACCGCACGATCGGACCGTAGGGGGTCAGGTCCAGCCCGTCCGGGTGCACAAAGGTGTCCGACATGTTGTATTCACAGGGAGTTGGCGGAAGGTGACGGTGCCACGTCATGTTGCGAATCTGCACGGGTGCGACGCGCCGCGCGGGCACCTCGGGGCGGCACCATTGCGTATAAAACGCCATGTCCATGAAAAGGTCGAGCCGGTCAAGGCGGATGCGCGCCACCATTTCGTCGGTGCTCATGTGGGCCACTTCAATCGCACTGGCCGCATGCTCCTGCAATGGTTTGATCAGCCGCTCTTCAGGGTCTGGCGTTGGTGAATAGATGTGGATGGCAAAGCGGGATGCGTCGTGCAGCGAAAGTTGCCGCGTCACGGCGTCCCTCACCCGGGGGTCGCGCAGGCTTTGTGTGGCAAACCCGATCCGCAGGCGGCCATCGGTGGTCGCCGGCCGGCGTGCGACGAATGGTGCCATCGGCTTGGTCAGGCTGCGGGCGATGGCGTCACCGGAGATGCTTCTGACTTTCGCAATCTCGTGTTCTGGCAAAGCCAGGGCCAGTCCGTAAAACTGTGCATCACGCCAGTCTCGCTGCTCGCCTGTGCGTTCATATTCTGCAAGTTGCTCGCGGATCACCCGGGTCAGTACGTCGTTGTACCGCCAGTCGCAGACCAAAAGCGCTTCAAAGGCCTGTTGGGTGAAGAGTTCACGGGGAGTGGGAACTGCTGCGGAGGCCTTTTTCACGGGTGCGTCCGGCTTTGTGCTGCCCGCGAGGTAGTCGCGCAGCAGTTGCCCGCTATTTGGTCCAAGGGCAGTCAGGGCGGCGCTCGCGCGGTCAAACTCTGCGTTGAAGCACAGCACGACGATCTGACGTATCTGGAGGCCGGGCTGCGCCGGGAAAAGCGTGAAGGCACGGTCAAGTACATCAAGTGCCTGGACGTAATCGCGCGACCCCACCAACATGTCGCACAGGTTGCCCCACAGCATGGGTTCGCGCGGCAACAGTTCGACGCAACGTTTTGCGCGTGCCACAGCCAGCGGCCATTGGCCGGCTTGGGCTGCAACCAAGGCGGTGTTGTTCAGTGAGCGCAGATGATCCGGCTCAAGCGTGAGGGCCCGTTCATAGCAAACTCCGGCTTCTGATAATTGGCCGCATGCCTCGGCGGCCACCGCAAGGTTGCAGGCGCCGTCAGCCGTGAGAAAAAGCTGGTCGCGCACCTGAGCCAGGCAGGCATAGGCGGCAAGTGGCTGGTCCAGCTCAAACAGCAGTGTTGCGCATGCCGATGCGGCCTGTGCATCTTGAGGTGCAAGGAGCCGTGCATTCTCAAACGCAATTAGCGCAAGCTGTGGTTGCCCTGCGTCGTGAAGAGCGCCGCCCAGCTCCATTTGCAACTGGAAGTTGTCTGGTGCCGCGTTCGCCTGGATTTGGAGGCTGGCTAGCGACTGCGCAGGAACTGGCGGAGAGGAGAGAGTCATCTGCGGATTATGGTCCCGCGCTTCAATTTTGGGCGGGAGGAAAAACGGTAATCGCGCCCGATAATCCGACTTATGGCTACCTCACTTTCGCCACTTCACCTGGTTGGCAATTTCAGCAACACCTTCACCGGTGCTGAGCGTGAACTCCCCGATCTGGCGGACTTGCTCAAGGACCGCCGGCCCACGAGAATGTGGTCGGTCCTTCCGCCGCACCCGAGCTATGCGCGCCTGGGCGTGCTTCCCATCAAGCCTTTTGGTGGACAGGTGCCGCGCGGCGGAATGTTGTTGATCGGCGGCGTCCATGTCGGCCTGGACCTATGGCTCAAGCAGGCCCAACCCGAGCGGGTGGCGCTGCGCTACAACCTGGGGCAGCATGAGCGGCTGTACGCCATGATTGACGCGTTGAGGGATGTGACAGGGTTAGAGCCCGAGCTGTTGTTTGTCTCACAGGCGCTGCGGCTGGGCGCCGGGTTGCCGGGCACCATTGAGCGCAGCCTGATCCGGCTGGAGCCCTACCTGCAGAACCCGATTGAGCGGGCGCCTCACCCACGCTTCACCATCGGCCGCGTCAGCCGCGACACCCCGGAAAAGCATCACAAGGACGACCCTGCTTTGTACCGCATGCTTGCTGCGCGTGGCTATCAGGTAAGGATCATGGGCGGCACCTGCCTTGCGCCGCAGCTTGCCGGCGTGCCGGGCGTTGAGCTCTTGCCCGCCGGTGCCGAGGAGGTGCCAGCTTTTTATCAAACACTTGATGCGATGTTCTATCGTCCCGGAATATTCAACGAGCCCTATGGCCGGGTGGTGTTTGAGGCGATGGCCAGCGGGCTACCCGTGGTGGCGTCCGCCGTGGGTGGCTACGCAGAGTGCATGGATGACGGTGTGAACGGGTTTTTGGTCCGTTCACAGGAACAAGCCATAGAAAGACTTGAGATGTTGGCGAATAACAAAGGTCTATCCGCGTATATCGGGCGTGCGGCACGACAGCGGGCCATACAACTTCATGGGAGCTTGGCCATTGAAGCCCAACTACAATACTTTTTGTCTTACTGAAGTCCGTTAAGGGGTTTAGGGCGTCGAAAAGTAATTCGAGCCGGTGCGCTGGAATGCTGCGGCGCCTGCAACGGTGCCCAGCGGGCCCCCTGACTGGGTGGAGTACACCAGCCCGGCTCTGTAAGCCGACGTGCCAGTAAATATGCCTACAACGTTTGTCTCGTAATTATTGGTCGAGCAACCGCGAAAGGTCGAGCCCGATATGTAGCCTACTTGATTGACGATGTTGACGGCCGTCGTGCCAAACTTGGTACCGATGTTGACGAACACCGTGCCGTTGCCGAAATTGACATTCAGATTGCCGCTGACAAGTTGCCCAAGCTGGCTGGTGCTGCCATAAGTTGCAGTGGGCGCGGTGCCGCCCAGAAGCGAATAGTTTCCATAGCCGCCGGTAGGCATGACCAATGTGGGCTTGCCGACTACGTAGTGCA
>JACMQX010000196.1 GCA_014376765.1 Ramlibacter sp.
AACGACATGTCACGCGTGGCCCAGCCCTTCAGCGTGCGCGTGCCGCGTTTGTTTCACACCCAGGCGCTGCCCAGCGTGTGGCAAATGACGTCAGACGTGACCGCCACCACCCGACCCGGCTGCACCCTTGCCGACGTGTTTGCCGCGCTGTTTCCGTGCGGATCAGTCACGGGCGCGCCCAAGGTGCAGGCCATGCGGATCATCAAGGCGCTGGAGCCCGCGCCGCGCGGCGTGTACTGTGGTGCAGTCGGGCTGGTGCGGCCTGTGGCCGGGGGCGGCCTGCACGCCACCTTCAACGTGCCCATCCGTACCGTCACTTCTCGCCAACGCTTGCTGCGCTGCAGCACCGGCAGCGGCATCACCGCAGACGCCACGGCCGACGGCGAATGGCGCGAATGGCAACACAAACGCGCCTTTGTCGAGCGCGCCAGCCAGCCGTTTGAGCTGCTGGAAACGCTGGCTCTGGTCAACGGCCAGCACCGCCACGCCTCCCTGCACCTGGCCCGCATGGCCAGCGCAGCAGCGCATTTTGGATTTGCCAATGCAGGGGCTGCCGCCCTGCTACTTACCGACCTGGCAACCTGCCACCCCCAAGGCGCATGGCGCGTGCGTTTGCTGCTGGACGTGCGCGGGCAGGCGAGAGCCGAAGCCTTTGTCCTGCCCGAATCCCCCGCGCAGGTCAAGCTACAGCTGGCCAACCGACCTCTGGCGGAGGCGTACAGCGAATTCACGCGCTACAAAACCACCCGCCGCGCGCACTACGACGCCTTCACCCCCACCGAGCCCAGTGTGTTCGACACCGTGCTGTGGAACGAGCAAGGTGAAATTACCGAATGCACACGCGGCAATGTGGCGATGTTGACGGAGGGCCGCTGGGTTACGCCGCCACTGGTCTGCGGCCTGCTGGGCGGTGTAGCCCGTTCGCTGGCGCTGCAGTCTGGGCAACTGGTGGAGGCGGTGGTGAGGGTGGACGAGTTGGACCGGGTGCAAGGCTGGGCGTTTTTGAACAGCTTGCGGGGGTGGATTGGGGCGGGGAGGGTTTGAGGGGGTGGCTTCTTTCTGTCGATGGTGCCGAGCAAATATTTTCACGCCGCATTCTTCGCGCACGGTGATCTTTTCTTGCTTCTTGTTTGTTTCGCAATGACCAGACAGCTGGTGACGAATCGTGCGTGTCCAATTGAATGGCTGGGTCAGACTGCCAGCGGCCGCTCACTTGGCGGTGTGGATGACAGCATTCGACGACGAAGCAATTGCCTGCCGCGAGTGACGGCTGGCGTTGGTCATCCGGCTTCCGTGTAGACCGCAGTCACTGATGCTGCCAACTTTTCAAGGTTGTCTTCAATTGCCGCGGCGCCAATGTCCGACAGGGCGCACCGGATCGGCTGATACTGATGTCCAAGCCGTCGCTCGGGATTGATATACATTCGTTCGACTTGCACACTAACAAAGAGAACCCATGTCGCTCCCATCCATTTTGAAAGCCGCCTTGGTTGCACTGGCAGTCGCAACTGGTGCGCCACTTTTCGCACAAGGCACACCTATCAACTCGGCAGCATTCGACTCGCTGGTCGCTCAGGGCCCTGTGGCCGACGCCGCAACCATCGCGTCGAACACCTGGGCAAGCAATATCAAGAAGGCCGGCACGCTACGCCTTGGCGGCGTCCAGACGTCGAACCTTTTCTCACTGCTCAACGAAAAAGACGGAAAAATTCGCGGTTTCGATGCGGGCCTAGCCCAGCTCCTGACGCGCTACATCCTGGGCGATGGAGTCAAGTACCAGTTCACACAGGTCACGTCCTCCACACGCGAACAAGTACTCATCAACAATCAGGTGGACATAGTTTTGGCAACTTATTCCATTACCCCTACCCGCGAGGAGAGGATTTCTTTCGCTGGGCCCTACTACACCTCGCAGGCGGGGGTCTTGATCAAGCCGAGCAACAAGGCGATCAAGTCGTACCAGGATCTCGCCGGCAAGAAGGTTGCCACGCAGGCGGGATCGACGGGTCCTGCGATCCTTGCGCAATTCGCGCCCAAGGCGGTCGTGCAAGAGTTCCAGACACACCAGGAAGCCCTCGACGGCCTGCGCCAGGGACGCGTGGACGCCTACGTCACCGACTACACCCTGCTGCTCAATGTTTTGAGCCTCGGCACCGGAGACGCGCAGTTGGCCGGGGCACCCTTCGGCCCCCAGGACCATTACGGCGTCGGGCTTCCCAAGGGCTCGGACGGCGTGGCCTTCGTCAACGCCTTCCTGAAGAAGATTGAATCCGATGGCACCTGGGCCAAGCTGTGGACGGTTTCTATTGGGCAGCGCACGGGGGGCACTAGCGTTCCGGCGCCGCCACCCATTCGTTGACCGATGGGCAGCGTCTCCAGGCTCCTGACTGAGTACGGGCCCGCCTTCGGACAGGCCCTTTTGCTCACCTGGAAGCTCACAGCGATAGCGTTCATGGCCGGCTTCGCGGCGGGCATCGTGGTGACGGTGGCCCGGCTTCTGCCCTTGCGGCCGCTTCGCTTCGTGCTGACCGGCTACGTCGAGGTGTTTCGCAACATCCCCACCGTTGTACTGCTGACCTTCATCGTGTTCGCGCTGCCTGATCTCCAGGTTGTGATTGACTATGAGCCGAGCGTGATCCTGACCTTGACCCTGGTGTGCTCCGCATTCACTGCGGACTACCTGCACACGGGTATCAACACCGTCGCTCGCGGCCAGGTTGAGGCCGCGCGCAGCCTGGGCATGCGTCCGGTGGT
>JACMQX010000197.1 GCA_014376765.1 Ramlibacter sp.
GGACATCGTGAACACGCTGGACGACATCCTCCCGACCGGCCCCACACCCCAAGAGGCAGCCCGGGCCATTTATGTGACGGCCATCGGCGAGACCACCTCGCGCCGCGAGGCCACGCTGATCGACCTGCACGAGCTGGACAAGAAGTTGCAGCGGCGCCTGAAACGTGACGACCGCAATGCCGGCATTTTGCTTTTGCAGCGAACAGGCCATGCGCTACAAAGCCCTCGGCCCGCCCCTGCAGCAACTGGGCGTGTACCGCGACCTCATGATGCTGGACCGCTTGCGTGATGCAGTGATGAAGCCCGTCACGTCCCATCAGCAACCTGCATGACGCCACCTACTTGATGGGCAGTTCCTGCCCGTAGACGATAAAGCCGGCGTGCCTGGCGACCTTGTCATAAAGCAACCGGCCGGCGGAATTTGTCTCTTGCGTCTGCCAGTAGACGCGGCTGACGCCGGCCGCCCTGGCCGCCTCGTAGACGCCCATGATCAGCGCTCGCCCCACGCCCTGGCCACGCGCAGCCGGTGCGGTGAAGAGGTCCTGTAAATAGCAGGTCAGCTCAATGCGTGTGGTGGTGCGGTGGTACAGGTAATGGGTCAGCCCCAGCAACTGCCCGCCCGCCTGGGCAACAAGGGCATGCACAGGCTCGGCGGGGTCAGAAAAACGCTGCCACGTGGCCTGTGTGATCTCGGGCCGCAGCGCAGTTGCACCGGCGCGGCCGTAGAAAGCGTTGTAGCCCTCCCATAGCGGCGTCCATTGCGCCAGGTCTGTAGTGGCAAGGGGGCGAATCAAAACGGAATGGTTCATGGTTTTTCTTTTGGCAAAGCCGCGGTGTGTTTCAGGATAAGTGGCCGGCAGCGTGGGGCCGCTCACTATTTCAGTCCGGCATGACGGCCGTGAGCTCCAACCTGAATTTTTGTATTGCACACAATTTAATTGTCAGCTACAATACAGCCATGGCAGTACAACAACTCAACGACGACCCGGCTTTGCTGCTGGACAACCAGCTGTGTTTTGCCATGTATTCCACTTCGCTGGCCATGACCAAGCTGTACAAGCCGCTGCTTGAAGAACTCAACCTCACCTATCCGCAGTACCTCGTCATGCTGGTGCTGTGGGAACGCGATGGATTGATGGTGTCTGAACTCGGCGATCGCCTGTACCTCGACTCCGGCACACTCACGCCACTGCTCAAACGCATGGAGACAGCGGGGCTGCTGGCCCGCATCCGCGCGGTGGACGATGAACGGCGCGTGCACATCAGCCTGACAGCTGCCGGTCGCGGGCTCAAAAGCAAAGCCACCAAAATTCCTGGCTGCGTATTTACCGCCCTTCAATGCTCGATTCCTGAACTTTTGTCTTTGACGCAGCAAATGCAGTTGCTGCGCGGGCGGCTGATGGCCTGAACCCGAACATCCATTCTTTTCTCCGACCCGCTTCGCCTAATCCCGAAGCATTTTTTACCCACAACTCAAAGGACTCACCATGACCGCACAACTCGACAAGGTTCTCTACACCGCCAAGGCCCACACCACCGGCGGCCGCGACGGCGCTTCCAAGACAGACGACGGCCGCCTGGACGTCAAGCTGTCTTCGCCCGGCACCTCGGGCGCCGGCACCAACCCGGAACAGCTGTTTGCAGCGGGCTACTCGGCCTGCTTCATCGGCGCCATGAAGGCCGTGGCCGGCATGCAGAAAATCACCCTGCCGGCCGATCTGGCAGTGGACGCAGAAGTGGACCTGGGTCCCGTCGGCAAGGCCTACGGCGTTGCTGCCCGTCTGAACGTGAGCCTGCCCGGCATGGACAAGGCCGCAGCCCAGGCGCTGGTCGACACGGCGCACCAGGTGTGCCCGTACTCCAACGCCACGCGCGGCAACATCGACGTGACGATCACGCTGGTTTGATGATCGCGCTCCCTCCCCCAGCGGGAGGGAGTTGCGATGACAACCGCTTCTCCAATTGCAGGGCATCGATCGCACCCTGGTAGTAGCCACTCACCCTGGCTATCTGTGTGAAGCCCAGCCCTGTGTAGAAGGCCAGCGCCTGCGGATTGTCGGAACGCAATTCAAGGCGGATATGTTCCAGGCCGGCCACGCGCGCCGACAGTTCCAGCCAACCGACGATCTGGGTGGCCAGCCCCTTGCGCCTGCTTGCGGGCCGCACGGCCAGCAACGCAAGGTGTGCGGCATCGTCCCCGTAATGCATGATGCCGAATGCTTCCAGCTGCCCGGCGCGCGCAATGGCGACATTGGAGGCGCGGTCCTTGATGGCGCGCAGCACGCGCGCAACCGTCCAGCTCCAGCCCAGCCCCTGCTCGATGAAGTCGCGCGACATGGCAGCAATGTCTGCTGCGTCCTGCGCAGTGGCCAGCGTGATGTCGGGTACGACGTGCATGCCGTAACGATAGCCCATGGCGCGGGGATTGCGATCCGGGGGCCTATCCCTTAAGGTGCGTGGCATGACCACCACCCGACTACTCGTCCGCAAGGACCACCTTTCCGACGCACGCCTCACCGACATAGCCGATGCCGCGCTGGCGCCAGGCCAGGCGCGCGTACGGATCGACACTTTTGCGCTCACCTCCAACAACATCACCTACGCAGCCTTTGGCGATGCGATGAACTACTGGCAGTTCTTTCCCACGGGCGAGGAAGGCTGGGGCAGCATCCCGGTCTGGGGCTTTGGCGATGTAGTTCAGTCCCTGCACCCCGGCGTGGCGGTGGGCGAGCGGCTGTACGGCTACTTCCCGATGGCGTCCAGCGTGGTGCTGTCGCCCAGCCACCTTACCGAAAGAGGCTTCACCGACGCAGCGCCACACCGCGCCGCGCTGCACGCCGTGTACAACCAGTACCTGCGCACCAGCAGCGACCCGTTCTACACGGCAGAGACGGAAAGCCTGCAGTCATTGCTGCGCCCGCTGTTCATCACCTCCTGGCTGATCGACGACTTCATGCACGACGACGCCTTCTTCGGTGCGGACACAATGCTGCTGTCCAGCGCGTCAAGCAAGACGGCTTACGGCACGGCATTCCAGCTGATCCAGCGGCCGGGCATTGAGGTGGTTGGCCTCACCTCTAAGGCCAACAAGGCATTTTGTGAAAGCCTGGGCTGCTACAGCCGCGTGCTGAGCTATGAAGAGCTGGACCAGGTGGCGCCCGATGCGGCCTGCGTGTACGTGGACTTTGCGGGCAACGCGAACCTGCGCAAGCAAATTCACGCGCGCTTTGCCGACCTCAAATACAGCTGCTCGATCGGCGGCACGCATGTGGACCAGCTGGGCAGCGGCAAGGACCTGGCCGGCCCGCGGCCTGTGCTGTTCTTTGCGCCCGCGCAAATCAAGAAGCGCATTGGTGAATGGGGCGCGGCAGAGTTTGGCAAGCGGATGGTGGCGGCGTGGCACGCGTTCACGGCGCGGGTGATGAATGCGCAAGCGCCATGGCTCAAGGTGCAACGCCACGATGGAGCCGAGGCTGTGACTGCGGCCTATGCGCATGTGCTGGCGGGGCGCGGGGATCCGCGGGAAGGGCACGTGCTGTCGTTGCGCTCGCCATGACCGGCCGCGTCTCCCGCTAGCAAGGCGGAGGCCCTGCAAACCGCCAATAGTAGGGAACGCCAAACTTTCCGTTGAAGAAGCAAAACTTGTAAACCTCGCCAATCTTTGCGGCATCCCACGCGTCTGGCGGGATGGAAATCTTGACCTCGTTGCGAGTCGCCTGGTCGAGCAGGGTCACGACATGTTCTCTTGATCTTGTGCCTGCCATGAATTTGTTGGAGACAGGTCCCGAAAACTCAAGAACGCTGCCGTCTGCGGCCGCAGCATTGGCAACCAGAAGCAAGGGCCACGAAAACACCACTAGGAGTGGCCACATTACCAAAGCGAAAAAATACGCAAGCCACGAAGGCTTAACCTTCTTTCTGTTGGCATGAGCGGCACCCATCACCAGCAGGAAAAGCGGGGGTGCAAGATATTGAAGCGCCAAGCTGAAGCCGCCATTGAACTCGGTCTTGAGCAGCAGCAACCCCAACAGCGACAGCACTACAAAGATGCCGAAGGCGTTATCCAGATTTTTATGCGTTAAATGGAGCAAGGGGTTTTTCATGACTTCGCTATTTGGAACGTTGATTCCAAACTATGCCTCCGAAACCTGCCGTCGTAGCCACACTTAAGGATGGCTACGCCGAGCCACTATCGCGAGTCGCTACCGCGATTCAATGCGCACCAGGGTCAATCGGGAGCGCCATGCGCTTGCGTGATGTGATGGTGAGCCCGGCCAGTGAAGAATCGCTCCAGAATGGAATCCATGGCGGCCTTGGCTAACGCCCGTTGCGGGCTGCTCAGCGCCACGTCAATAACCGCCCTGTCCGGATAGCTGATCGCCAGGATCAGCGGCAACTCCGGCGCACCCTCATCGCGTTCTGTCTCAAAACAAACCTTGACTGACAGCACGCCGGGGAATGACTTCCAGTGGGGAAGCACTTCCTTCAAAACCGCGGCACGAAATGCCTCGGTCTTGCCGGGGTGGACATAGCCTTCGAAGAGGGCGAAGCGCGTGATCATGATCGACGGATGCTCCGTGCAGCTACTGCTTGACAACGAAATAGGCGACCAGCGCATTGGCGTGCCCGCGGCCCGGCTTTGCGGAGAA
Organism: Ramlibacter sp.; assembly: GCA_014376765.1. Classification (GTDB taxonomy): domain Bacteria; phylum Pseudomonadota; class Gammaproteobacteria; order Burkholderiales; family Burkholderiaceae_C; genus JACMQX01. Next base: position 4,650 of record JACMQX010000197.1, read on the forward strand.
CACCAAACCAGTGCTCGACTGGAAAGCCGTACGTCTTCTCAATGGACGGAAAGTACGACGCTGGACCCTTCACCTTTTCGCTTGTTGCCATAAAGACCTCCGTGTCCGCCTGATTATGCGGCCCGAACCCTGCGGCTCGCAGCTGACAAAAGCAGGCGCGAATACAGGCGATGAAAGCCGAGCAGTGCATAAAAAAGCCAGCCCATGCCAGACCTGCCGGAGCCATCGCTGGCGCGCGACACTACGGCGGAGCCAAAGTACAGGCGCGTGCGGGAAGCCGGTATTGGGCCCGGCACCGGTACCGCCATGAGCCATGACCTCGTTCGAGCCGTGAAGTCCGCCAGCAGAAGCTCCGACGCGGACTGCCCCTCGACACGCCAAGCCGAGAAGCTGGATGCCTTGCCCTGGGCGAGTTGTCTGGCGTCGGTATCTGACGCGGGCCTGGAAACAAGGTACTTGAGGAGGGTGCGCTCAACCTTGAAAAGAGGCGACGTGTAGAACGCTTCAATGAAAGCTTCCTGGGTGACAGGGCCGGGCACCTCGATGACATAACAGTCGGCGTAGCCTGCCGCGCGTTGGTAGAGGTGAAGCAGAGAGTCAGCGGGGACTTCGCAGCGGTGAACGTCTGGCATCGGGTGGCTCGGGCAGCAGTCAGGCTTTGCTGCGTAGTGAATCAGAGCGCCCTTCGCGCCAAGCCAGGGCCAGCAGCCCGAACATGCCCACATGGAAGATGATGGCCGCCGCCGGAATGAAGCTCAGTTGCCAGATCAGCACGGTGGCGCCGGCAAGCGACCAGACACCTGAAAGATAGCCGAGCGCGACCCTGCCAGAAACAGGCCGGCCCAACCGCCACAGCGACAGCGCCAAGGCGGCCAAGGCAATAGCGGCCTTGATGAGCGCCATGCCGCGCAGGAGAAGGACGAGTTCAGGCTCAACTGCGGAGGACGCCAGGGGGACAGATACAACGACAGCAATCGTCATGGACAAAACCAGGCCTGCCATGAGAGCAAGACGAAGCAACAGCGCCCGCCGAGGTGAGCGCAAGGCTGCCGGCTGGAGGAGGCGGACAGACGATAGGGGTGACAAGATGGCGGACATGTTCAGCTCGGGTTGGAGTTGTTCAGGCGGCCTTAGCTTTCACCACTGACCTCCGGCAGCGTGCGGCGAAGCCGTCAGCTGGAATGACCAGTTACCCAGCTTTTTCATGAAGCAACGCAATCTCGCAATGCTTCCTGCGCAAGAGTGTTGATGCTCTTGCCCTGCGCCTGGGCGGCAATGGCGAGCTTTTCGTGCAAATCCGGAGATATCCGCAAATTGAACTTGCCCGAGAAGTGGCGCCTTGGATCGATTCCCTTCTCGGCGCACACCTCAAGAAACACCAGTAGGGAGCGCTTGAACTCCACACGCAATTCTTTGGGGTTTTTTCCATGGAAGTCGGCCCCACCGTTGAGGCCAAGAATCTCCCCTCGGAACATATCGAGATCGGGATCAAACTCAATCGTGGCGTGAAAGCCATCAACAGTCATAACATTCATGGTTCAACTCCGTGTTGCTCCAGCCATTTGCGGATGCTTGCCACCGCGCCCTTGTCAGTATTTGGTGAAGGATGCGGACGATGAAACACCCGCACCTCCTGAAACAGGAACACCGACACCCTGCTGCCAGCGCGCTCCTCAATCTCGGCGCCAAGCTCAAGAAACAAAGCCTCGATGTCTCGCCACTGGACATTTGCGCTCGTCGGCCTGGAGAAAATCAAGTCAACAACACGCTGGTGCCTTCGCTTCATGGTGATATGGTACCAATTTAAGGTACTGCTGGCAAGCGACGGCACCTGTGCGCAGGTAGCTGGTTAAACGTTGGAGGCCACCGGCGCGCAACAAGCGCCGCGAAGCGGCAACCTGCTGCTGTGTGTCCGTGTGGGCCGACCCGTTAGACCGCACCGCGCGCAGCCTCCCGGCGGATGACTATTGAAAGCAGTGCTGCGGCAATTGGATAGAGCAACACATACCCGATGATGCCGATGTTCCGAACGTTCATGTCAGAGAGCGGAACACCGCTAAGGCCGATGAAACCCAGTGCAGCGCTTCCGAAGAGGACATTACGTGCTACACCCAGGAGGCCCATACCTTGAATCGCGAGTGCGCCGAAGAGCGCTGCAAGGGGAAAGAAGACATCCCAGGCCAGGATGTCGAGGGCGTACACCACCGACGGCCAGCGGAAAGCGAAAACCAGTGTAGGCCAGCTACCAGCCGCGAAGGTGGGTTGGTGGCTAAGCGTGAGAATCACAAAGTGGACGCAAGAGGTGACGACGGCACACATGCTCATGAACACGATGCTGAGTTGTGCGTACGACTTGCGCTCGACAGGAGCCCACGCATGGAGACCGACTGCCAGTGCGACCATTGCCGGTGCGATGCCAATTATCAGCAGTTCCATCACTGTGAACCATGGATTCTGGATTTGTAGTTCGGGTGATGGCAGCGTAAGTAGACCTATGGCCAATATGATTGCGTAAATGACGTTCAGGACTGCCACGGTAATACCAGCAATTACGCCAACGCGGAGGTTGAGTGCTGCATTGCATTGGGACATTGAGGTGGCGCGATAGCTTCCTGTGCGGTCTAACGTAGAAGTGAGCGGCCTGCGCGGCTTCTTGCGCAGGTCCGCTCTACTGCCGGGTTGGGCCTCACGGACCATACACGCAAATTGCATTTCATCGGCACGTTAGGTTTCTCCACTCCGAAGGTCGGAATGTTTGGGCCGGCATTCCTCTGTGTAGGGGCGAATAGAAACAGGAAAATAGTGATGCCCCATCGGAGCCATGGGCCGTCTACCGGTCCGATCAAAGGCATCGTAATCTCAGCTTCGAAGGTCTCGAAGTTCCTCTATGGCTTCTGTTCCAATTGCTGCCGCGAACGCATTTTGAATTACCTCGATAGATCGTGAATGCCGATTCGGCTTCGTGGTCGTAGACAGAGGCCTTAGCCTTATTGTCCGCTTCCATTGCCAGAAACCGCGCAGTCTTTGCCCGAGGAAGAAGCTCGATGTAGTCGCACCAGTCGCGCTGGAGCTTTTTCGCGTATTCGTCATCGTATCGGTTTGCGGCGATCAACCTGTCGAACCATTTACGCATGAGGTTCCAGTAAATGTAGGCGTCCCTACCGCGAATACTGTCAGGCAGGGCGCAGTCGTGCCAGTTCCTGCACGCTCAACGGACTCGCATCTGCGGTATCTGGCCCAGTGCCGTTGTTGCGGGGCGCGCGAAACCTGAACCACCACACGGTTACAGCCACGGAAACGAAGATGAGAAGAATGTATTCCAATGCCATCCCCAAGGGTTAGTGTTCGGTGATTGTCGATTATGAGACCCAACGTGATAACTCAGCGGGTGCCGGAGGCAATCCGCTGGAGCACCCAGTTATACCCACACTGGCGACCGCACTGTCCGCTTCCACGATCAAATCGTTAAAGGTCCATCGGGGAACCGTCGATGGCGAACATGTCGCGCCCGATCAAGCCTTGAGCATCACAGGTCATCAGGACTTGGCTGAACAGGGGTTTGATCTGCTCACCGAGGCCGCACACGAACTTGGCGATGTGGGCGTGGCTGGGCCGGCTGTCGCCGCTGATGGCGATGAACTGGACATTGCGCGCGCAGGCTTGCTCAATGGTGCGGCTGGAGATCAGGCCTTGGCTGTAGGCGAGCAGGACATTCTTGAGCATGACGCGGGGGTCATAGGCAATGGCACCGACTTCATCGTTATTGAATTGGGCGTCTAAAGCAGTGAGGTCCAGCTCATGGTCGACCAGGTAGTTCAAAGCGAAGGCAAAACTTCCTGGGAGGATTTGTTCAGACAGGACAACGGGCAGTAGCAGGCTGTTGCGGTCTTGGGGTTTGTAGCGGGCCATGGGTGCGATCTCCTTGATTCAAGGGATCGCAAAGGACGTGCCAGAAATGGTTTTTTTACAGCCTCAACGTTTGACATGAGCGGTGGGGCAAGGGGCGCGAAGCGGCCCTTGGCACATCCGCTCGATGGAGGGGTTAGGCTTCAGGCACACGATATTCGAGCGCCCAGAAGAATTGCCAACATGTATAGGCCGCCGACTGCCCCAAACCCCCTTCGATGAGGGCAAGCAGCTGCGCCTCGGTTGGGAAGTTCTTGAGGACTCGATGTGCGGAACCATCGCTGAGCTTCCTCGATTGATAGGTGTTGCCCGCCGCATCGTGCTCGGAAATGGCTGACGAGCTGCCTTCAACGAACCGATTGTCTAGCAGCACGACCCTTGCGCCAGGCTCGAGCATTTCGTTGAGCCCACGGAGGAACTCGCATTGCCGAGCCAGTGGAACGTGCGAGAACCAGAAGCCTGCAAATGCTGCACTGAACAAGCTGCCATGGTTCTGGAGCGCATAGGCATCTCCGACTTTGAAGAGGACCGTGCTCTGCGGCACGCGCTGCTGGGCTATACGAAGAGTTTCTGCCGAGGAGTCGACGGCGATAATGGACGACGCTACGGGAGCCAGGAACTGCGTCCAGTATCCCGTGCCGCACGCGACCTCCAAGACGCGCCGGCCAGACAGAACTGAAGGCAACCACTGCTCGATTTGCCGCAGATCGGCTTGGCGCTCTGGCTTTTCGTAGACGGAGTCGTACTCGCCAGCACGAGCGGCGTAGTACGACTGCATGGGCGAGAGGCTATGTTGCATGTTGGGGCCTAAAGTGATATTTCGAGCAAAACCTGCTCGATAAAAATGACAGTGCTCGATAACTCTGCCATTGAAAACTCCCGGAAAGCCGCTTGCAGCCTTGGTCTTCGATAAATATACCGCACGCTTATACAGGTATAAATTTTCAGTCCTCACCCCCCTCAAACCCCACATCCCAAGGCACGAGCCCCTCCCCACAACAACTACAAACCACCTTGGGCACAAACGCGTGCCCACACCCCTTGTGAACCGAGCGAATCGTATTCGCCTGCTTGAAGTGGTGCCGGCTGGCCCAGCTGGAAAAGCAGATGATGTAGCCGAACAGGTCGCGGCTTGCCGGTGCGAGGCGGTAGATCTTCCGGCGGGCGTCGTTGGTGTCGGCCTGGCATAGCAGGAGGGCGGACTCCTCCATGCCCGCCAGGCGCCGCGCGAGCACGCTGCTGCCTATGCCGAGCACCTGGCTCAACTGATCGAAATGGTGGCAGCCCAGCAGGACGGCTGAGACGATGAGCAGCGTCCAGCGGTCTACCCGCAGGCCCAGGCCGCCCTGCGCTCCGTCTGCCCGAGCGGCCAGCCGGGGGGCGCGTTGGCGGGGTGCTTCTGCTGTTGCCATTTCAGGGTTGATCTGTAGCGAGAAGGTCAGGTCGTTCACGCCCACGCGCTCGTTGCACTGCGCGCAACACATGTGGGGCGAGAAGTTGTGACCGCAGGGTTTGTGCAGGAGGCTTGGCGGTAGCGTCATCTGGGCTGCGCCCCAGCGCCTGGCCCAGACCCACATCATCAGAACCTGGGGGTAGAGCTGCAGGCCCTGGGTGGTGAGGTGGTAGCCCATGCGGACGGGCTTGGTCTGGTAGGGGCGTTGGCGGAGCAGGCCGAGGGCTGTTAACGCTTTTAGTCTTTGGGTCAGGGTGTGGCGGGGGATTCCCAATTCGGATTGCCAGGCTTCGAAACGGCGCAGGCCCAGGAAGGCACCTAGCAGGACTGCTACTGTCCAGCGGTCGCCTATTAACTGGAGGCCCTGGCTCAGGGGGCTTTGGGTTAGGGCTTGCCTGGTTTGGGCTAGGTCTGGGGGTTTCAATTTGCCGCCTTTTGCTCCGGAGAGGCAGTAATTGGGGTCAGAGTCCAATTTCGTCGTGGTAGTTTGTCGCGCTGGAAAGGCTGTTGTCCAGAATTGGAATCTGACCCCAATTACTCCTTTTCTTCGGCTACGTTGCTTCTACTACGAAGCTCACTACTGTGGCGCAGGAGCCGCCTATGTTGAGGGTCTGGATTCGCTTGGCGCCTTCTATCTGGCAGGGGCCTGCGGCGTTGGCGACCTGTTTGGCTGCGTCGTAGAGCATGCGTGCGCCAGTGGCGCCTACGGGGTGGCCGCAGCCGATGAGGCCGCCGCTCGTGTTGATGGGGCAGGCGCCGCCCGGGTCGATCACGCCGTCTTCTATCGCCTGCCAGCTCTGGCCCGGCGGGGTGAGGCCCAGGTGATCGATGGCCATGTATTCGGTGGTGGTGAAGCAGTCGTGCGTTTCAACGCCGTGCATGTCGGAAATGCCGGATACACCCGCCCGCTTCCACGCGTCTTCTATAGTTTGCCGAACATGAGGGAAAACATAAGAATCGCTGCGGCTGCGTTCCAGCTTGTCCAGAAGTTTGAGTGGCGCGTTGCGGTGGCCCCAGCCTGTGATGCGCGGCAACCGTGCCGCGTTCAAACCGTGCTCCTGAACAAACCGGGCTGAGGCCAGCACCACAGCACAGGCCCCATCTGTGATCTGCCCGCAGTCCTGGCGCCGTGTGCCAGGCTCGATGACGGGGTTGGCCTCGTCATCGTCCGTGAAGCTCAACTCGCTGAACTGCCACTTGCGGGTTTGCGCGAGCGGGTTGCGCCTGGCGTTGGCGTAGTTGAGCGATGCGATGCGGTTGAGGTACTTGCGGTCCAGGCCCCAACGGCGGTCGTATTCCTGCGCCACCAGACCAAACGCTGCGGGCCACATGAATTTGCACTCAATGCCTTCGTGCCCCTGCCATGCCGCGGCGTTCTGGTTTTGTGAGGCCACGTCGCCAGCGGTGTTCTTGAATTCTTCTACGCCCAGGACGAGCACACAGTCGTAACGGCCGGCCTCGATCTCGGCCATCGCTGTGAGCACGCCCAATGATGATGAGGCGCAGGCGCCCTCATGCCGCATGGCGGGAACGCCCCACAGTTCGGGTACCACCTGCGACACCATGGAGCCCAGGTGCGCCTGCTGGCGTTGCAGCTCGCCAAAGGCGTTGCCAACGTGGATGCTCTGGATGGCGGATGCGTCAAGGCCTGCGTTCTCGAGCGCGCCCAGGGTGGACTCGCGCACCATGTCCGATATGTCCTGGCCATGGCGCGACCAGACCTTGGCGAAGTCGCTTTGGTAGCCGCCGAGGATGTAGGTGGGTGGCGTCATGTGGCGGCTACTGGTTGGGTCGCAAGGGGTGCAACGATTTCTCGGGCGCGCGGCGCATCGGGCTTGGCATATGGCAACCCTGCCATCCGCGAGAGAGCCTGCAAATATTCCCGCTCCAGCGTGTCCACCACCGTTGCCACAGGCTCCACCGCGCGTATTGTGCCCAGCCCCTGCCCTGCGGCCCACACATCGACCCACTTGCGCGCCTCGACCGGCCTGCTGCTGTCGTAGCTGCGCGGGGGCGCGGCGGGCATGTTGTCGGGGTCTATGCCCAGCAAGCGCAATGACGGCTTGAGCCAGCTGGCGGCTGTGCCGGTGATGCCCGCGCTCACGATCAAATCATCCACCGTGCCGTCCACCACCATCTGCTTGTAGGCATCGGCTGCCAGGCTTTCTACCGTGGGAATGAAGCGCGTGCCCATGTAGACAAAGTCCGCGCCGCTGGCCACCGCGCCGGCCACGCCCCAGCCGTCGCTGATGCCGCCGCCAACGATCACATAACCATCATAAAAATCACGCACAGCGCTGACGAATGCAAACGGAGACAGGGCGCCGGTGTGCCCGCCCGCACCAGCCGATACGCAGGCCAAGCCGTCAGCGCCGGCCGCAACTGCCTTCTTCGCCAGCGTGAGGGTGGTGACGTCGGCAAACACCAGGCCGCCATAACCGTGCACCACCTCGATCGCAGGCTTGGGGCTGCCGAGCGCGGTGACCACCACCGGCGGTTTGTAGTGCGCGATGAGGGCAAGGTCCTCGGCCAGGCGCGTGTTGGTCGAATGGGTGACGAGGTTGGCGCACCAGGGGCCGATGGTGGCTGCGGGCTGATCGTCGCGTGCGCGGGCCAGGCCTTCGGTGATCTGCTTCATCCACTCGTCCAGCACTGAAATGGGCCGGGCGTTCGGCGTGGGGAAGGCGCCGATGATGCCGGCCTTGCAGGCGGCCAGCACCAGCTGCGGGCCGGAGATGAGGAACATCGGCGCGGCGAAGACGGGCAGACGCAGGTTGAAGGGAGCAGGCGTCATTCGCTCGCTTTAAAGCCTGAAATTTTTACCGCTTCAGCCCAACGCCTTGAATCCGCCGCCGCAAACTTCGCAAACTCCTCAGGCGTGGACGGCAGCGGCTCAAAGTCCATCAGCTTCCATTTGTCCTTGATCTCCTGCGACCTGTGCGCCTTGACGAACTCGGTGTTCAGCCGCGCGATGACCGCATCGGGCGTACCCGCAGGCGCCGCAATCGCAGCCCAGATGTAGATGTCCAGATCGGGGTAACCCTGCTCGGTGAAAGTGCCCACACCCGGCATCAGCGCCGAGCGCTGCGGGCTGGTCACGGCCAGCACCTTGACCTTGCCGGACTCCAGATGCGGCTTGACGGCCAGCAGCGGCAAAAAGGCTGCATCCACCTGCCCGCCCACCAGGTTCTGCACCGCAGGCGGCGTGCCGTTGAAGGGCACGTGGATCATGTTGATGCCCGCGCGCTGGTTCAGGATCACGCCCGCAAAATGCGACGAGTTACCTGCGGTGAAGGACGCATACGACACCTTGCCGGGGTTGGCCTTGGCCCAGGCGACGAACTCTTTCACATTGCTGACCGGCACGTTGGCATTCACCGCCATCACCATCGACGCGCCCAGAAAATTGCTGACCGGCCTGAAGCTTTTTTCAGCGTCGTATGGCAGCTTGCTGAAGGTGTGCGGGTTGATGGTCAGCATGCTGGTGTTGGTGAGCAGCAGCGTGTAGCCATCAGGCGGCGCCGCCATCACGGTTTGCGCGGCGATGATGCCGGAGCCGCCCGGCTTGTTGTCCACCAGCAGCGGCTGGCCGGTGTTGGCCTTGAACACCTCGGCCACCTGGCGCAGCGCAGCGTCCAGCGTGTTGCCGGCGGCAAACGGCACGACGATGCGCACCGGCTTGTCCGGAAAGGCTTGCGCCTGGGCGCGCGCAGCAGGCACGGCCAGCGCCAATGAAGCGGCGGCCAGGGATGTGAGGGCTTGGCGTCTTTGCATGGCGTGTCTCCTTGAGCGGTTGGATTTTTTTACAGCAGCGTCTTGAGCAGCGCAGCAACTCGTTCGGGCTGCTCCATTGGCGTCATGTGGCCGGCGTTGTCAATCCATTCCAGCCGGGCGCCGGGGATCAGCCCGGCGATGTGTTCAGACGCATCGGGCGGGGTGATCTTGTCGTCCCGCCCGCACATGACCAGCGTGGGCAAGGTGCGTTGCTTGAGCGTCTCGCCGTGATCGGCGCGCGCCATGATGGCGCGGTTTTGCCGGATGCTGGTTTCAGCGCCAACTTCCATCATGATCTGGCGCATGGCATCCATCAGCCCAGCGTCTGTCTGGTTGGCCTCAGCCGTGCCGAACTGCAATATGCCTTCCACCACCTTGGGGAAATCCTTCTCGGTGGCGCTGATGGTTTTCTCCCGCTTGACCAACCCTTCAGGCGACTCCGGCCGCGCAGAGGTGTCCAGCAAGCCGAGCGCCGCAACGGCCCGCTGCGGCTGCGCCAACATCTGGATCGCGATGTAGCCGCCCATGGAAAAGCCGCAGACCACCAGCGGCGTATTGGCCGGCACATCGGCCACCCGCTTCCACGCGTCGCGCGCCATCTCGGCAATGCTGGACTGTGTCTGCACATTCGCAATGCGGATGTCGGCCAGGTTCTCCAGGTGCGGCGTGACGCGGCCCCAGATCGCTGCGGTGTTGAGCAGGCCGGGGATCAGCAACAAAACAGGCTTCATGCAATGTCCTTGGGAATTCAATTGACGGTTGACTGGGGTGCAAGGGCCGTGGCCTGCACGCGCAAATCGCGTTTCAGGACCTTGCCCACGGGGTTACGCGGCAATGCTGGCAACAGCAATAAATACTCGGGCAGCTTGAAGGCGGCCACGCGCTTTTCCTCGCGCAGGAAAGCGCCCAGCACCTCCAGCGTGATGCGCTGGCCCTCGGCCGCCACGATGCAGGCGCACAGCTTCTCGCCAAGCGTCGCGTCGGGCACGGCCACCACCGCAGCGTCACGCACGCCGGGGCAGGCCATGAGCAGGTTCTCGATCTCTTCAGACGAGATGTTCACGCCGCCGCGAATCACCAGGTCCTTGGAGCGGCCCACATAGCGGTAGTACTGCAGGTTGTCGCCGGCCAGCTCGAACAGGTCGCCGGTTTTGTAGAAGCCCTGCTCGTCAAAGGCGCGTTCGCTAAGTTCAGGCGCGCCAAAGTAGCCGCTGAAAATCGTGGGGCCGCTGAAGCGGATCTCGCCCGGGTGGCCCACGGCGGTGATCTCTTCGCCCGTCTCCAGATCCACCAGCCGCGTGCGGATCTTGCGTGTGGTGCTGACGCTCCATTCGTAGCCCGGCACACCCGCGCGCGGAAAGTACTGCGCGCGCAGTGCCGGGTCAGGTATGTCTTTGAAATTACCTGACAGCGCCGCCCCCTCGTTGGAGCCAAAGTAGTTGATGACCTGCACGCCGTACTTCTCTTCAAAGCCGCGCACCATCCAGTCGGATAACGGCGCAGAGCCCGAGCCGATGCGCGAGAGCCGCCTGAAGTCAATGCCCGCCAGCAGCTGCTCGTTTTGCAGCAGCATGTTGAGGATGGCGGGCGGCGCCACGGTGTAGTCGATCTGTTCCTCGCGCAGTTGTTGCAGGAACACAGGCATTGAAAACGGCTGGTGCTGAACCACGGTGCCGCCCAGTACCAGCCAGGATGCAAATGCGGTGGAGATGCCCGCCATGTTGACCAGCGGGAACGGGTTGAGCAGGCGCGCTCCTGGCTCTATGCCTGCGGACTCAATGATGGACGGTGCCACGATCAGCCACTCGTTGTGGCTGCGCGGCACGCCCTTGGGGCTGGCCTCTGTGCCTGAAGTCCAGCAGATGGAGAACACGTCATTGGCGGTGACGGCAGCCTGCGCCTGGGCCTGCGCCAATGCCTTGATGCCTGCTTCACCCGGCGCGGCGGCAGTGTGCGCGCCAATATCAATGCAATCCGCGGGCAGCTCGCCCTCCGATGTATCGCCCCATGCGAGGACTTGGGCCAGCGAGGGGTGCGCAGCTTTCAAGCTGTTGAACATGGCAGCGGCTGCATGCCCGCCAGCAGCTTTGCCGATGCGCGCAAACGTGACAGCCGCCACGGCCTGCGTGGTGGTCAGGATATGGCCCAGCTCATGCTCGCGGTACTGCACCGGTACAGGCGTAACGACAATACCCAGCCGCGCGCAGGCCAGGTACACCGCAAACTGCTCCACGCAGTTGGGCAGCATCACCACCACCACGTCATCGCGGTGCAAGCCTCTTGCGAGCAGCATCAGGCTGAAGCGGTCGACCTGCTCGCCCAGTTGCGCCCAGCTCCAGCGTTGCGGCATGCCGTGCGCAAACTCGGCGCGGTTGGGTGCGTCTGCCACAGCCTCGGCATCGGGCTTGCCAAGACGGTGCGCGGCGAACAGGTCCCACATCGTTGTGGCGCCCCACCAACCGGCGGCGGTGTACTCATCAATCTTTTGCGGGCTAACAAGAATCATCGCAGTCCTCTTGTCAGTAACCGCGTGCGAGCCGTTCGCCGCTGACCCAGGTAGCGTGAAATCCGTGGGGTACGCGCTGGGGCAGCTTGATGCGGCAGACCGGGCCTTTGGTAATGTCAGAAGCGTCCATCACCGTCACATAAGACGCCTGCTTGATGTCGTCCCACAGGAAGCCGACGAGGTAGCCGTCGTCTTCTTTCTGCCAGTTGTCCCTGGGTGCAAAGGGCGCTTCGCTGAACCATTTGTTCACGCCCTCGTGGTAGCTGGTGCAGGTGTCTTTTTCCAGGTCGTAGCGCACCACGCCGCAAAAACGCGGGTCCTCGGCGCGATTGCTGCGGCCCATCAACACGTTCCAGGAATAGCGGGTTTTGTAGCCCTGCATCCAGGAGTTGATGGTGGGGAATTCCTGGTTCACGATGTCGTCGATCACCCGCTCTTTGGTCTGCCCCGTGCGCAGGTTGAAGCGCCACTCGTAGAACATGAAATCATGTTCCAGGTTGGCCAGCATCTTGGGAAAGCGCTCGACTTCCAAATTGCCGCGCCAGTCGCGCGGCAGGCGGAACGGTGTACCCGTCATGACGATCTCGGTGCCGCCCTGGCCATCGTCCTCTTCCCACGAATTGCTCACGTGGTACATGTAGCAGGCCTTGGCTTCGAACCAGCGAATCTGCCCGGGCTTGCCATGGCGCGGGATCACGCCAAAACGCGCCGGCATGTCGGGGTAGAACTTGAGCTTGTGGCGCCCTGCGGCCAGTGCCTCCTGGTCATGGAACAGCGGCAGGTCGTGCACGATGGTGTAGTTGGGCGTGACGGCCATGTCATGCGGCAGGCGCGGGCCGGGCAGCTGCACCGGCATGAAGGTCTGCAACTTGCCGTGGCGGTCCATCACGCCGTAGTGCATATAGGGCGACTCTTTGCCATACGCAAAAAACAGGAATTCGCCGGTGCGCTCATCCACCTTGGAGTGGGCCGACACGGGCAGGCCCTTCATGCGATCGTCAAACTCCAGCTTGCCAATGGTGGACAGATCGTCCGGGCGCGACTGGTACACCGAGCCGCCCAGATACCACATCGAGATGAGGTTGCCCGCGAAGTATTTGACGTCGGTGTTGGAGGTGTTCTTGACCGGCATGTCAGGCCGGTCCTTGCGCGGCGGGTCCTTGATGCCCTGCCACAGCGCGCTGCCAGCGGCCAGTTCTTCCTTCAGGCTGTCGGTCATGATCCAGCGGTTCTGGTATTGCACCTTGCCACCTTCAAAGCGCACCGCATGCAGCATGCCGTCACCATCAAACCAGTGGTAGCGGCCGGGCGCCTCAAAGCGGCGGTTGGGGCCGTTGCGCACGTATATGCCGGTGAGGTCCTTCGGCACCTCGCCCTCGATGTCGGTGAGGTCCATCGTGACTTCATGCTCAACCGGTGCAAAGCCGCCGGCGAGGACGGGTAGTTCATTGGCGCCCATGATGTTCTCCTGGTCTACTGCTGTGGGGTGTCTGCGAGGCTTGCCGGCCGGCGCGACTGGGTGATGCGAAAGCGGCTGGCCACAAAGGCCAGGTCGGTCAGCGAGGCGTTGCCTGCCGGGTTGAGCCCGGTGACGTGGTAGTCGCTGTAGGCCGCTGCAAAGTTGAGCGGCATGGGGCCGGTGAGGTTGATGGTGAGCTGCGCCCCGGCATGAGCATAAGCATGCTCGGCCTGCGCGATAAAGCCCTCGTCGCCCGAATACAGAAATGCGGTGAGGCCGCCGGCCTGCTTCACGTCAGTGGTGGCCTGCTGCAACGCGTCCTGCGCGTCGTCACATTCAATGATGAAGCTGATCGGGCCGAAGCGCTCTTGTGCATACAGCTCGCGCTGCGCCTTGCCAACCTTGAGCATCAGCGGCGTGCTGGTGCGGGCCTGCGGGTAGTCGGGGTGCTCGTAGCCGCGCGGTTGCAGCAGCACCTGCACGCCGCCTTGAATGCCCTCGGCGCCCTCTTGCTGCAGCTGCGCCATCAGCGCCAGCGTCTGTGGCGACTGGATGGTCGCCAGAATCATCGACGCCTTTTTCGGGTCGCCAGTCAGAGCTGACACAGCCTCTGCCAGGCGCCGCGCGACCTCGGCCAGCGGCACCGTCCCGGTAGGCGTCTTCACACCTCGCGCCGGGATGTAGATGTTCTGCGGGCTGGTGCACATCTGCGCGCTGAACATGCACAGCGTGGTGGCCAGGCTGCGCAAGGCAGCGTCCAGGTCAGCGGCTGATTCAAGCACTACGGTGTTGCAGCCGGCCGTTTCGGTGAAGCACAGCGCGGGGTAAGCGTTCTGCTCCACCCACTGGCCAAAGCGCGTGCTGCCGGTGAAGTCGACGATGGCGGTTTTGGGGTGCTTGACCAGCTGCTTGCCGATCGGCTCTTCCGTGCTGTCCAGCGCCAGCGTTACAAGGTTGGCATCAAAGCCCGCGGCCGCCAGCACCTGGCGAAACACCCGCACGCTGATGGCCATGGGCAGCACCGTGGCCGGGTGAGGCTTGACGATGACGGCATTGCCGGTGGCCAGGCTCGCCATCATCGAAGGCCAGGCGTTCCAGGTCGGAAAGCTCGCGCAAGAAAAGCACACCGCCACGCCGCGCGGCATCAGGCGGTAGGTTTTGTCGAGCGTGATTCTGGCCGCGCCAAACTGCCGCTCCCAACGCGCCTGCGGCGCCACGGCACGCATGGCCTGGCGCGCATAAACCAGTGCCTCAATGCCCCGGTCCAGCGCGTTGACGCCCGAGCCTGCATAGGCCATGTTGAAGCTCTGCCCGGCGGTGTGCATCACGGCGTTGGCGATCTCGAACAGGTGCTCCTTGTAGATCACCTCCAGCACTTCCATCAACACGCCAAGGCGCGTTTCAATGGTGGCAGCGGCCCACGAAGCAATGGATATTTCAGCGGCCGCAAAAAGCGTATCCATATCCGCCTGCGGGTAGCGGATGGCGAGCGGCTGTTGGGTATAGGGCGAAACCTCTTCGCCCAAATCCCCAATGGTCCCGGGTTGATCAAGCGCGAAGTGCGTGCCCTGGTGTGCGTTGAAGGCGGCGAGGCCCCTGGCTTGCGCTACAGCCGCATCGGGGTACTTGCCCGGCATGTCGGGGTAAGGGCTCCAGCAATGCCGCTCGGCGCAGGCGAGAGCCGCGCGGTCCAGCAGGGCGCTGTGCTTGTCATAGAGGCTCATGCGGCTTGCCCCGTGGCCGTGCGCGACCAGATCAACCGGTGATGCCGCGCCACAGCCGTGCCGGGCAGCACATCAGACGCCGACAGCGTGAGGCCGCCGTTGCCGTCAAACGTCATGTTGCGCACTTGTTCAGTCCCCACGAAGTTCGGGTTCAGTGAATGCGTGACGCTGTGCACCACCTGCTGCTGCCCGTCTTTCACGCGAATGGCGTAGGGCCCTGCATACTGAAAATAGCTTTCAAACGCAGCCAGCCGCTCACTCTCTGGCGCGCTGCGCACACTCGCGCTGGACAAGCGCGCACGCCCGCCGCGCGCGATGCAAGCACTCATGGTGCCGTCCGCCGTGTAGATGATGAGGCCCGTGGCCTTGTCGCCATAAGGAAGCGATGCCGCACGCCCATCCCCATAAGCAATTTCCCAGCGAACCAGATGCCAAGTACCAAGCAGCGGATTGTCATGCGTCGTCAAGTGTGTCTCCGGGGGATGAAAGCTTTCTTAACTGAACTCAGCTTAGTCCAAAGCCGGGGGGCTGACAAGGGCGGTATTACTCGCTCGAAGGCGGGTACCCGCTGCAGCCGTCCCGCGGGGAGGGCCAACAAAGAGCCCGACAATCAAACAAATGACAGAACGCGACAACACAAGCCCCACGCACCCGTACGAAACACTCACGCCCGACGTGGTCATGGATGCACTCGCCAGCGTTGGCCTTTACGGCGACGGACGGCTGCTGGCGCTCAGCTCGTATGAAAACCGCGTCTACCTCGTTCACCTGGAGGACGGCCCGCCCGGACTCGATGCAGTGGTCGCCAAGTTCTACCGCCCCGGCCGCTGGAGCACTGCGCAAATAGGGGAAGAGCACGCCTTCGCCGCAGAACTCATGGCCGCCGAGATCCCCGCCGTTGGCCCGCTGCTGCTGCAAGGCAAGACCCTGCACGAGTTTGCCGGCTTCTCGTTCAGTGTGAGCCCGCGCCGTGGTGGCCGCCCGCCCGAGCTGGATGACGATGAAGTGCTGGAATGGATCGGCCGCTTCCTCGCGCGCATTCACACCGTGGGCGCAGCGCGGCCATTTGTAGAGCGGCCCGCACTGGACCTGCAAAGTTTTGGCATCGAACCGCGCGACTGGCTGCTGGCGCATGACATGGTGCCGCTGGACGTGCAGACCCCCTGGACCAGCACTTGCGCACGCGCGCTCGCCATGATTGCGGACAGCGGGCTGAATACCCAGGACAAAACCTTCAGCGCCATCCGCCTGCATGGCGACTGCCACCCCGGAAACATCCTCTGGACGCCGACCGACCGGCCCGGCGGCGGCCCGCACTTTGTGGACCTGGACGACGCGCGCACCGGCCCGGCCGTGCAGGACCTGTGGATGCTGCTGTCAGGCGACCGCGCACAACGCGCCGGCCAACTGAGCGTGCTGGTGGAAGGCTATGAACAGTTCCGCGAATTCGACCGGCGCGAGCTGGCGCTGATTGAGCCGCTGCGCACGCTGCGCCTCATCCACTACAGCGCCTGGCTGGCACGCCGCTGGGACGACCCGGCCTTTCCCATCACCTTCCCGTGGTTCGGCACCAGCGACTACTGGCAAGGCCAGGTCCAGATGCTGGAAGAACAGATGGAGCAGATGGCCGAGCCGGCGCTGATGGTGTGAACGCGCGCCGGCGCCCTACTCCGGCTTGATATTGGCCGACTTGGCCAGTGCGGCGTAACGCGCCAGGTCCACCCGGATCAGCTTCGTCAGGTCGGCGGCGTTGCCACTGAGCGGCTCCACGCCTGCGTTGGAGAGGTTCTCGCGCACAGCCGGTTCAGCCAGTACCTTCTGCACGTCGGCATGGATTTTGGCGACGACGTCTGCGGGCAACCTGGCCGGGCCCATTAGGGCATACCAGATGGTGAAGTCAAGCGGCTTCAGGCCCTGCTCTTCAAAAGTCGGCACCTGCGGCATCAGCGTGTAGCGCGTGGCAGTGGACACGCCAATGCCGTTGAGCTTGCCGGTCTTGATGTGCGGCGCTGCGAGGTTGGCGCTGAGAATGGCCAGCGGCACCTGCCCGCCCACCACATCGGTCAGCGCCGGTGCGCAGCCCTTGTAGCCCACGTTCGTGGCATTGAAGCCCGCCTTCTGCTTGACCAGTTCCATGACGAAATGCTGGGGCGTGCCCACGCCGCAGGAGCCGTAGCTCAGCTTGTCGGGGTTGGCTTTTGAATAGTCGGCCAGATCCTTCAAGGTCTTGATGCGGGTGCCCTCATGCGCCACCAGCGCAATGGGGGTCAGGCCCAGCAGCATGATGGGCGTGAGGTCTTTCTCGGGGTCATAGTTGAGCTTGCCGTTGACTGCAGGGTTGACGACCATGGTGCTGTTTTGCAGCAGCAGGGTGTAGCCGTCAGCCGGGGCATGCACCACAGCTTCAGTGCCGATGTTGCCGGACGCGCCGGTGCGGTTGTCAACAGCGACGCCCTGACCCCAGATCATCTGCAGGCGCGCGCCGATCTGCCGCGCCAGAATGTCGGAGCCACCGCCCGTGCCGTAGGGCACGATGAGGCGCACTGCGCGCGAGGGATAGGCCTGCGCCATGGCGGCACTGGCGCATAACGTGACGCCGGCCGCGAAAGCGGCGAGGCTCAGGAGCCGGTTGATTTTCATGGTCTGCCTTTAATGCGATGAATAACTCACTCGACGCTGCCAATGCGGCCCGCCCACAACTCCCAAGGCCGCTGAACCTGGCCTTCGGTGCTGGCCATGGCGAGCTCGGCCTCTTCAGGCGTGAGAAATTCAATCGGGCCCAAAGCGTTGGCGCTCAACTGGAGTTTGGCGTTTTCTTCAGCATACACAGCGCGGTAGACCGCGCGCTCCAGCGTCGGGCCGACGACTGTGGAGCCATGGCCGCGCATCAGCACGCAGGTGTGCCGGCCGAGTGCGCGCGCGAGGTCACGGCCGAGGCCGGAGTCGCGGATCAGCATGTCGGTGTGGCCGCTTTCGCTGCGGATGTCGTAGAGGCTGGAGCCGCTGCCCAGGAAGCCGCTCATGTGGAAGATCGGGCGCAGCCGCTGGCCGGTCACGCCGAACGGAATCACGCTGGGCGAGTGGCTGTGCACCACCGACATGACGTCGGGGCGGGCGCGAAAGATCTCTCCATGGATGAAGCGTTCGAGGTAGGGGCGCTGGCTTGTGTCACCTACGGGGTTACCGTCCAGGTCATACACCATGATGTCGGCCTTTTTTACAAGGCCCGGCGCGCGGTTGCAGGACAAGAGGAAGTGATCGGCAGACTGGTCATGCCGAACGCTGACATGGCCAAAGCCATCGACCACACCCTGCTCGTACAGGATGCGGTTGGCGATGACGAGCTTTTCAACGAGCGCCGGATTGGGGGGTGCAAGTGCCACGGGATTTGTCTCCTCGTCTGTGGCCGGGTCAAGGGGTGCCCGGCTTTTAATAAGTGTACTTACTGCGCCGGGCGCCGCACCACGACACCCGGGGGAATCGCATACGTCCCCACCGCATGCGCGACCGGGTCCGGGTTGCCCTCGGAATAAAGCGCTACCTCGCCCACGGCCAGCGTCTTGCCGATCTTGAGCATCCTGCAAACGCCCATGATGTCCGCGTCAGCCGAGGGCTTGCGCAGGAAGTTGAAGTTCAGGCTGGTCGTGACCGCCAGTGGCACGATGCCGATCTCGCCAAAGATCGCCACATACAGCGCCACATCAGCGACAAACATCAGTACCGGGCCCGACACGGTACGCCCAGGGCGCAGTTCAGCCTCGGTGATCTTGTGGCGAATGGTGGCAGTGCCCCTGCCAACGGCATCAACAGTGCATTTGCTCTGCGGGAAGTTGCTGGCGAGGAAGTCGGAGATTTCTTGTTGAGTGCTCATGGTCGTTGGGGGTCGTTACTGCGTGTTGACGATCTTAAGGTTGACTGGGGGTAGTTGGCGTCAGGCTCTGGAGGATTGTGGCTACCATTGCCGCAACTCCCCTCACCCCATGACGGCACATAACTTTCAGCTCGTCCTTGACGACATCAACGACGCCATCCGCCCCCTGCTCGGCAAGGAGGGCCAGGTGGCCAGCTACATTCCGGCGCTGGCGCGGGTGCCGGCGCAGCAGTTTGGCATTGCGCTGCGTACCCGCGACGGGCAAGAGGCAGCGAGTGGTGACGCGGCGGTGCCGTTTTCGATTCAGAGTATGTCCAAGGTATTCACGCTGACGCTGGCGATGAAGCATCTGGGGGAACATTTGTGGGAGCGCATCGGGCGCGAGCCCTCGGGTAATCCGTTCAACTCGCTGGTGCAACTGGAGCAGGAGCGGGGCAAGCCGCGCAACCCGTTTATCAATGCCGGTGCGATTGCCGTGGCTGACAGGCTGGTGACACAAGGCAACGCCAAGGCAGATATTCTGGCTTTGGTTTCAAGCCTGTGCGGCGAGGCAGTACAGATTGACGCCGAGGTGGCGCAGTCAGAAGCTGACACGGGGTTTCGCAATGCGGCGCTGGCCAATTTCATGAAGAGTTTCGCCTCGCTGGACAACGACGTGGCCACGGTGCTGGATGTGTACTTCGCCCAGTGCTCGATCCGCATGAACTGCGAACAGGTGGCACGCGCGGCAGCGTATCTGTGCCGCGACGGCAGGCACCCGCGCACCAACGCACCGGTGGTGAGCGAACGCCTCACGCGGCGCATCAACTCGCTCATGCTGACCTGCGGCACCTACGACGCAGCGGGCGAGTTTGCCTTTCGTATCGGGCTGCCGTGCAAGAGTGGCGTGGGCGGCGGCATCGTCGCTGTGGTGCCCGACCAGCTGACCCTGTGCGTGTGGTCGCCGGCGCTGGACGCTACCGGCAACTCACTGCTGGGGATGAAGGCGCTGGAGATGTTTGCGGGCCAGACTGGTATGTCTGTTTTCTGATCAGTGCCAATTGGCCGCCAGCACAGGCGCAAGCGACGCAGAGTAACTGGCTGGCAGCGTCGTCTGCCCCGCCGGTGGGGGGGCGAACCCGGCCATCGCGCTCACCAGGTTTTGCACCTGGCTTTCCAGCAACGTCGCACCCTTGGAGCTTTGGAATTTTTCCACGTGGTGCTGGCTGCCCGTATACCAGTTGCTCATCATCAGCTTGTCGCTGGTGCCGATGATGCTGACTTCCAGGTCGGCACCCACCTGCCTGAACCACAGCTGCGAGGTGGCAATGCCAGCATCAAATAGCGCGATGTCTTCGTTGCCCGGCAGGCCGTCGTCTTCGAGCACGGTGTCGGAACCCGAGCCCCGGCCCAGGAGGTAGGTGTCGTTGCCGGTGCCGCCTTCCAGCCTGTCGTTGCCTGCGCCGCCAGACAGGGTGTCGTTGCCGCCACCGCCAATCAGTTTGTCGGCACCCGCGCCGCCGTACAGCTTGTTGGATGCGCTGTTACCGATCAGGGTATTCGTCAGGCCGTTGCCCGTGGCATTGATGGCGGCGGTGCCGGTGAGTGTGAGGTTTTCCAGATTCGCGCCGAGTGTGTAGCTGATGCTGGCGTTGACCCCGTCCGTCCCGGCGCTGGCAGCTTCAGTCACCACGTCGCCTGCGTTGTCCACGAAGTAAATGTCATTGCCGGCGCCGCCTGCCAGGCTGTCTGCGCCTGCCCCGCCATCCAGCAGGTTGTCGGCGGCGTTGCCGGTGAGGGTGTTGGCGAGGGAGTTGCCCGTCGCGTTGATCGCCGCCGTGCCAGTGAGCGTGAGCTTCTCCAGCTCGGCGCCGAGCACGTAGCTGACTGACGACTTGACCAGGTCAGTGCCGCCCTTGGCGAGCTCAATCGCCACATCATCCGCATCGTCCACCACATAGGTGTCGTTGCCGGCACCCCCTGCCATCGTGTCAGCACCGGCACCACCAATGAGCACGTTTGCGGCGCTGTTGCCGGTGATGAAATTGGCCAAGGCGTTGCCCGTGCCATTGATGGCTGCCTTGCCGGTGAGCACCAGGTTTTCGACATGGGCGGCCAGCGTGCAGGTGACGCTCGCCTTCACGGTATCCGTGCCCTCGCCGGCGTTCTCGATCACCACATCGCCCATGTTGTCGACCACGCAGGTGTCGTCGCCCAGGCCGCCTGCCATGGTGTCGGCTCCGGCTGCGCCGTTCAGCACGTTGTTGGCGGCGTTGCCGGTGAGCTTGTTGGCTCCGGCGTTGCCCGTTCCGTTCAACGCGGCTGAACCGGTGAGCAGGAGGTTTTCAAGGTTCAGGCCCAGGGTGTAGGTCAGGGACGTGATCACCGTGTCAGTGCCTGCGTTGGCGGCTTCCACCACGACATCGCTCGCGCTGTCGACGCAGTAGCTGTCGTTGCCTGTGCCGCCGGTCAGGGTGTCCGTGCCCGCGCCGCCGTCCAGCAGGTCGTCGCCCTTGCCGCCTGTCAGTTTGTCGTTGCCATCGCCGCCATACAGCTGGTCGGCCAGGGCGCTGCCTGTGAGCCTGTCGTTGCCCGCGAGGCCATACATGGCACCACCGGCTGCATTGGCCGTGAGGCTGTCATCGCCCGCTGTACCGAACATGCCGGTGGTCATGAGGTCCACCCGTGCGTAGTCCCAGCTGGTGCCATCGGCAAAGCGAATCTGCTCGATGAGGTTGCCGCCGCCCGTGAAGTAACCCACCACGGTGATGCTGTCGCCAGTGAGCCGGTGCGTGAGCACGAGGTCCGCGCCGGTGTTGAGCACGGTGAGGTCGCCCGCACGGACCGTCGCGTCAAACACAATGGCGTCCGCCGCGCCGTCGTCCACCAGTTGCTGGTTCATGTAGATGGCGCGCTGCGTGAGCTGCTGCTCGTCCACCACGTCCTGGCCCCAGCCTGCGGAGTAGAGGTAAGTGTCCGCGCCACGGCCGCCCACCAAGGTGTCGTTGCCGGCGCCGCCGGTTAGTTGGTCGGCGCCGCTGCCGCCGTAGATCGCGTCATGGCCCAGGCCCCCGTCCAGCGTGTCGTTGCCCGACTGGCCCGCGAGATGGTCGTTGCCTGCGCCGCCAGTCAGGCGGGTCAGCGTAGCCGTGGTGATGAGCAGGTCGCCGCCCGATGTGGCGGTTTGCAGGTCGGCCCGGCCTATGCCTGCGGCGATGGCGTCGCGGGTCAGGAAGGTGCCGTCCAGCAGTTCAAAGGCGTCCAGCGCCGACTGGATGGAGCCGCCTACCGCGCTGTCGTAGAAGCCCTGCACCGTGAGGCTGTCGGCTGGCGTCTGTGGGCCACCCGGGCTGGGCGCGAGGCTCACGATGAGGTCTGCGCCGCTGCGTGTCAGGCGCAGGCTGCCCGCATCGGTGCCGCTCTTGATCGCAATGCTCGACAGGATCGTCGGTTGAGCCGCCCAGTCACTCGCAGTGCGCACTTTGCCGGAGGACACCACGTCATGGCCACTGCCCGTGCCAAAAGCGAGACTGAAGCCGTTCTGCATGGATGCGTTGACCGCCGCAGGGACGGTGGACGTGGCGAAGATGCTGTCATCCCCCGCGCCGCCATCTACGGTGGCGAAGTACACATCGTTCAGGTAGATGGTGTCTTGCCCGGCGCCGCCATCAATGACCGAGGTACCGCCGTAATCGTAGATCGTGTCATTGCCGTCGCCGCCCTGCAGGGTGTCGGCGTCCGCCGGGTATGGGTAGTAGCGGTAACGCGAGTTGTAGGCAACATCGCCCGGGTTCAGGTTGTAGAGCACGTCGTCGCCGCCCATGCCCTGGATCAGGTTGGCACCGAGGCTGCCGTAGAGGGTCTCAGCGTTGTTGCTGCCAACAACATCGACATTGCCGAGTTTGCCGTCAAGGACCAGCGTTTCAACATGGCTCCAGTTGCTCATGTTGAGTGACGGCACGCTGCCAGCCGCGAGGCTGCGCACCACCACAGTGTCGTTGCCGCCGCTTGCGGCCTCCACCACCGTGTCGCTGCTGTCGACGACATAGGTATCGTCACCCCCAAGGCCTGTGAGCTGGTTGGCCGCGCTGTTGCTGCTGCCGTCCAGCAAATTGTCACGCGCATTGCCCGTGCCCTGGACTGCTGCCGTGCCGGTCAGTTTGAGCTTGGCGAAGTTGGCGTCCAGCGTCCAGTTGACGCTGGATTCGATGGCGTTGTTGCCGGACTTTTTCTCGATCACCACGTCGCCCGCGTTGTCCACCACAAAGGTGTCGATGCCGGATGCGCCGATCATCGTGTCTGCGCCCAGGCCACCGTCAATCCGCACGCCATTGATAGCGAAGGAAACGAACTGGGTGTAGTTGGCTGCAGACGTGTCGATGAAATTGTTCAGCGCGTTGCCGGTGTAGTTGGCAATGAGCGGATCCTCCGCCGTATGGGTGTAGTTGGTCTGCACCAGCGAGGTGACGGCGAGCTGCTCCACGTTGTCTGGCAGCACGGCCGCAAAGCCGTTGGTCACCAGCATGTCGTTTCCTTCGCCTGCAAGCTCCACGATGTTGAGCACAGGGGCCGTGTACAGCTTGTTGGCGTAGTCCCAGGCAATGGCTGAGTCAATGTAGTAGTCGTTGCCCTTGCCACCGTAATAGGTGTCAGTGCCGCCACCGCCACGGAATATGTTGCCCAGGTCGTTCCCGCGCAACACGTTGTCGCCGGCGTTGCCGGTGGCGTCCAGCGCCAGGGGGCCGACCAGGACCAGCTCTTCCACTTCGGTGGGCAAGGTGTAGGACACGCTGCCTGTTACCTTGTCATAGCCACCATTGGCCGCTTCAATGATGCTGTCGCCCGGGTTGTCCACGTTGTAGTTGTTGTTGGCGCTGGTACCCGTCATGGTGTTGGCAGTGCCCGTGACGCTGGCACCCGCACGCGCGCTGATCGCGCTGTAGTCCCACGACGTGCCGTCCGCAAAGCGGATCTGCGCCATGGTGGACGTGCCGCCGGGCTGGAAGAATTCGTCAATCCACAACCTTGCGCCGGTGGAAGCTACGAGGATGACCAGTGAGTCTTTGACCGAGAGCGCGCCGCTGCCCATCTGGCCGGTGCGCAGCAGTTGCACGTTGGCAGCAGTCAGGCCGGCCTTGAGTTGCACCTGGTTGGCGCCGTTGGCGTCGATGATGCGGTCGGCTCCATCGGCTGCGCCGAAGAGGAAGGTGTCGTTGCCCAGGCCCCCTTGCATCAGGTCGCTGTCGGCGCCGCCGTCCAGTGTGTCGTCCACGCGGCCGCCCAGCAGCGTGTCGTAGCCTGCGCCACCGATGATGGTGTTGGGAATGTCGCTGATGCCCCAGATCGTATTGCCGTTCTCGTCACCGACCATGGCCAGGCGCAGCAAGTCGGCCGCGGTCCATGTGGTGGCAGGGTCCGCCTGGAAGGTGACCTGGGCGATGCGAGGCGTCCCGCCCAGCACGTTGACCTGCGAGGTCAGGACGACGTAGTTGCCCGTTGCCCGGTCGGTGAGCCAGAGGTCTGCCGTGTTGCGGCCCCGCGTCACAGCGACGCCGGATGGCGTGAGGCCACCCGCCACCACCACGGTGTCGCCGCCGTCTGTACCGGCCGCGATGGTGACCCAGCGGTTGCCTTCATCAAAGACCACATAGCTGTCTTGCCCCGTGCCGCCGTCCATGTACTCGCCGCCTGACAGGGTGTCGTTGCCCCCCTCGCCGTACAGCACGTCGACGCCACTACCGCCCTGGAGGTTGTCGTTACCGGTGCCGCCGTACATCGTGTCGTCGCCGGCCATACCGCGCATGTCGTCGTTGCCGCCGGTGCCGGTGAGGGTGTCATTCACGCCTGTCCCGATGATGGGGGGCGCCGGCGGTGGCGCAATGATGTCGAACACGTCAGAAACGGCCAGGCCGCTGCCGTCGCGGCTGGTAACGCGCACGCTGACGCTGCCTTGTGCGCTGGCTGGCAACAGCCCGCTGAACTTGCGGGTCGCCGCGTCAAAGGCCAGCCAGCCTGGCAGGCCGCTGCCATCGGCGAGTGCGGCGCTGTAGCTCAGCACGTCTGCGTCCAGGTCGGTGAAGGCGTTGGACGGCACGATGTAGGTAAAGGACGAGCCCGGGTTTACGGTTGCGTCAGGCAGCGGCAGCGCGAGGATGGGCGCGCGGTTGGCGGGGCGCACCGCAAGGGTCACGCCGAAGCTTGCAGCGGCGCCATAGATGTCGGTGCCCTTGAGCATGAGCTGCACGTTGCCCGCGCTGGCTGCGTCCGGCACGCCGCTGAAGCTGAGACTGGCTGCGTCAAAGTTCAGCCACGCGGGCAGTACGCTGCCGTCAGCCAGGGCGGCGCTGTAGCTGATGCTGTCCCACACATCGGCATCGGTGATGGTGCCAGCCGGAACGCTGTAGCTGAAATAGTCGCCAGCCCGCGCCTGCAGTGTGGGCAGGCTGCCTGCGCTGACGGGCGCGTGGTTTTGCCCTGCGCGCCCGGCCACCGCCTCGATCATGGTCTGGTCCCACACGGTGCCATCGGCAAACTCGATGCGGTCGATGGCGCTGTCCTGAATGCGCGTGCCGTCAATGACGGGCGCGCCGTAGTAGTCCTGGATGACGACCTGCCCCGCCACACCCCTGATAGCAAAAGCGATGCTGTCGCCCAGGTGGAAGCCCAGCACATCTGACGCGGCAATGCCCGCGCCAAAGCGCAGGGTGTCGATCGCCTGCGCGAGTCCGGCGTTGGCGCTGTCGCGCAGAAAGTCGGTGTTGAGGAGGGTCTTGCTGCCCTCGCCTTTGTTGTAGACGTAGGTGTCGTTACCCGCGCCGCCTTCCAGCACGTCGTTGCCCAGACCGCCCGTCAAGACGTTGTTGCCGGCGTTACCGGCGATGTGGTTGTCCTGCGCGTTGCCTGAGCCGTCAATGTCGTTGGTGCCGGCGAGGATCAGGTCGTCCAGGTAGGCGCCCAGGGTGTAGGTGATGCTGGCGTTGACGGATTCGGGGGCGGGCGAGCCGCCCGTCGATGCTGCCTGCGACTTGTCGCTCGCCACGACGACGTCGCCGGCGTTGTCGACGATGTAGGTGTTGTGGCCGAGGCCGCCCACCAGGTAGTCAGCGCCGGTGCCGCCGTTGAGCGTGTCGTCGCCATCGCCGCCGATTAACGTGTCGTCGCCACCACCACCGCGCAGGTAGTCGTCA
>JACMQX010000198.1 GCA_014376765.1 Ramlibacter sp.
AGGACCTGGTAGATCAGCATCTGGACGCCGGCGAACTGGTGGTCATGACCACGGCAACCAACCGCTTCATCACCGAGCTGACGGCGATGTACCTTGGTATTGAACACCTGCTCGCGACCGAGCCCGAATTGGTGGACGGCATGTTCACCGGCCGCGTGCAGGGCACGCTCAACATGCGTGAGGGCAAGGTCGTGCGCTTGCATGAATGGCTGGCTGCACGCGGGCATGAGCTGGCCGCCTTCAACAGCACGGCCTACAGTGATTCAATCAACGACCTGCCCCTGCTGAAGGCGGTTAACAAGCCGGTGGCGGTGGACCCGGACAGGAAGCTTGCGGCCGAAGCACGCGAGCGTTGCTGGGTGGTGATGGAGCTGGCGCGGTAGGCAGCGCCTGGAGTCCATGCAGGCGCGAGCGCGGCAACACAGCCGCAAGTGGCCACTGACGAACCCACGGCGTACTGTCTGACAGGCCGCGCCACGCCATCGTCCAACAATGGACGGCTGATGCCCCCCAAACGCCTCAAGATTGGCCTGTCGGCCTGCTTCTCGCACGCCGATCCGAGCCGCTCGCTCTTCACGAACAAGACGCTGCAATACGTCGAGCAGTCGATCGCGCACTGGCTGATGTCAGCCGGCGCGATGGTGGTGATGGTGCCCTGCCCCACCGGCGAGACCGCCCGCGGTGACGTCAAGCTGTCCCACTATGCCCAATGGCTGGATGGCGTGGTCATGCACGGCGGCTCGGATGTGTGGCCCGGCAGCTATGGCGAGGAGCCGCTGCGGGAGGCCTGGCTGGGCGACCGCATCCGCGATCTGTACGACCTGGCGCTGGTGGAGGCCTTCGAGCAGGCGGGCAAGCCGATCTTTGGCGTGTGCCGCGGGCTGCAGCTCATCAATGTGGCTTTTGGCGGCACGCTCTACCAGGACATCGAGACGCAGCACGCGCATCCGCAGACGCTGAACCACCGGGACGCAGTGAGCTATGACCAGAATTTCCACGAGATTGATCTGGTGCAAAGCTCAGGCCTGGCGCGGCTGTACCCCGGCGTGCTGCGCGCACGGGTCAACAGCATCCACCACCAGGCGGTCAAAGATCTGGCACCGGGTTTTGAGATAGAGGCCTGGAGCATCCCTGATCGCGTGCCGGAAGCCATACGGCGTCGCGGCGCCGCACGCAAGAGCTACATCGCCGCCACGCAGTGGCATCCCGAGTTCCGCAAGGAAGGCACCCACACGCTGGACGACCGGCCGCTATTGATGGATTTTCTGAACGCCTGCACGGCCGCGCAGCACGTGTTGCCAGAGCCGCGCCGCAGCATGCCCGGGCATATTCGTGACCGTGCTGCAAGGTTGCTGCGCCAGGCGCTGCTGCGGCGGCGCTGAGTGGCGTGGGCGGCTACTTGCCCAACGGACTCGGACGTGCTTTGAGGCCGCGCGGAATCAGGCCGTCGAACAGGCGGCTCAGACTGGCCATCTTTTTGCCCGCCTCTGTCTCGCCATACTCGGCAGCGAGCATCGCCATCAGTTCGCCGCGCAAAAACCACAGCGACTGGATGTCCGGCGCCAGGCGGATGCGGCGGGCCAGACCAGCGTATTCATCGACACGTGAGCCCAGGCTGTCCGTCATGTGGGCGCGTATGGTTTCCAGCTGGCGATACCGGTCAACAGGCGTGTCGTCTGGTTGGCCGCCGAGCAGTGCGAACAGGCTGCTGCGGATCGTGCGCACAGGCGGCTGCGACGGTCGCGGCGGGCGGCTGTGGTGCGGGCTGCGGGTGGACATCATCATTTCAATATACCGGGGCGCTTGTGCAAACCAGGTCAGAGGCTGCCTCGCACCCTGGTAGGACGCTGCGTCGTTCCCGCCGGGCTGCGGGAGATCAGCTCAGGTGCTTGCCCACAATGCCGGCCAGCTCGAACATCGTCACCTGGTCCTTGCCAAACACGGGCAAAAGCCTCGCGTCGGCGTTGATCGAGCGCTTGTCCTTTGCGTCCTGCAGGCCGTTGGCCTTGATGTAGTCCCACAGCTTCTTGATCACCTGAGTGCGGGCTACCGGCTCGTTGCCGATCACCGCGCTCAGTGCGGCGCTGGGCTTGAGGTTGGCGGCGCCGGTTGCGCGTGATTTGCGTGGTGCTTTTTCGGCTGCGGGTTTGGCTGTGGCTTTGGTACTTCTGGCTGCGGCCTTCTTCGCCGGCACTTTTTTCGTCGCCACCTTTTTGCCGGGCGCTGACTTGGCAGCCACCGCCGCGCCGGCTGGGCCGGTACGTGAGGCGGCCGGCTTGCGTGGCGGGAACTTGGACGGCGCGAACTCGAAGTTCACCTTGCCCGCTTCCGCGTCCCACGCCAGGAAGGCCTTGAAGGGGCGGCGGGTTCGCATCGACACAAACTTGTCCAGCAGGTCGGTCTTGCCGGACTCCAGCAGCTTGGCCATTTGTTCGCGCACCACGGGTTGCTGCAGGATCATCTGGCCCGTCTTGAAGTCGCAGCTTGGCGTCGGTTGCGCATTGGTAGGCACAGACTTTTCGCAAACGTAGTTCTTGCCGTATTCAAAGACGCGGGCCTTGCATTTCGGGCAGGGGCCCAGGGACTCCTGGCCGCTGAAGTCGACGATCTCGCCGGTCTCGCCATTCTTGTCGTCGCCAAAGTCGAATTCGAGCTTCCAGTTCTTGTCTTCCTCGCTGAACTTGAGCACCATCTCGGCCGTAAACGGCCAGCCCGCCTTGGAGCGAAAGCCGTCCAGCGGGCCGATCTTGCGTTCGCGCAGAAAGGTCTCGACTTCAGCCGCTTCAAATGTGCGGCCGGCCGGCATCTTGCCGAAAGAAAAGCCGCAAGCGTCGTCGCCGGTGCCGCTCTTGCCGACGCAGGTGTAGCGCCGGTAGTTCTCCCGCACCGTGCCGCCGCAGTTGGGGCAGGGTGTGGAGAGCGTGGCGTAGTCGCCCGGCACGGTGTCGCGGTCGTATTCCTTGGCTTTCTTGACGATGTGCTCGGTCATCTGCGCGATCTCGCGCATGAAGTCCTCGCGCGAGAGCTTGCCCTGCTCCATTTGCGCCAGCTTGTATTCCCACTCGCCAGTGAGCTCGGGTTTGGACAGTTCTTCCACGCCCAGGCCGCGCAGCAGCGTCATCAGCTGGAAGGCCTTGGCGGTGGGAATGAGTTCGCGGCCTTCGCGGAACATGTACTTCTCGGCGATCAGCCCTTCAATGATGGATGAGCGGGTGGCGGGCGTGCCCAGGCCTTTTTCCTGCATGGCCTCGCGCAGCTCGTCGTCTTCCACCAGCTTGCCGGCGCCTTCCATCGCGCCCAGCAGTGTTGCTTCCGAGTAGCGGGCGGGCGGTTTGGTTTTGAGGCCCTTGGGGTCGGCAGTTTCTGCACGCACCATCTCGCCGGGTTTGACCGGGACCAGGGCCTG
>JACMQX010000199.1 GCA_014376765.1 Ramlibacter sp.
CAGCACGCAGGTGGCGACCAGGCAGATCGCAAACGCCTGATT
Organism: Ramlibacter sp.; assembly: GCA_014376765.1. Taxonomy (GTDB): domain Bacteria; phylum Pseudomonadota; class Gammaproteobacteria; order Burkholderiales; family Burkholderiaceae_C; genus JACMQX01. The sequence continues at coordinate 43 of JACMQX010000199.1, forward strand.
CCAGCTCGGCACCTGCAGCAACTGCGCACACACCGCCAGTACCAGGAAGATCGCCGTCCAGATGAGCTCCAGCTTGCGCGCCATCCGCACGACGTTGCAGAAAAGAAAGAAGTGGCCCACGGTAAACAGCACGGCCAGGCTGAGCGACAGGTCGATGCGCGCGACCCACCAGGCGGCGGCGGCGCCAAGAATGAGGACGATGACGTCTCGCACCGAGATGCGAAAACCGGGGAGGAAAGCGGCGGGGGTCGTCATGGCGCAGTACTGGCTGTCGTTGCTCGCGGAGGTTAGCGGAAGTCCCTTTATACCCAGGCGTTTCAGCATCCAGGAATTCAAACCCCCAGGTACTGCTCAAGCAGCGCGGGGTTCTCATGCAGGGCGGCCGACGTTCCTTCAAACACCACCTGCCCTTTGACGAGGATGACGTTGCGGTCGGTGATACGCGTCACATGCTTCCAGTTCTTGTCGACGATGACGCTGCTGATGCCGCTGCCCCGGATCAGCTCGCAGATGCGCCAGATCTCGCGGGCGATGAGCGGTGCCAGGCCCTCGGTGGCTTCGTCCAGGATCAGCACGTCGGGGTTGGTCATCAGCGCGCGGCCGATGGTGAGCATCTGCTGCTCGCCGCCCGAGAGTTGCTGGCCGCCGTGACCCAGCCGCTCTTTCAGGCGGGGGAAGGTGTCCAGCACACGTTCATAAGTCCAGTCCTTCTGGCCGCGTGTGCCGGGGCGGGCCGCCATCTTGAGGTTCTCCACCACGCTCAGGTTGCCAAAGATGCCGCGGCCCTCCGGGACGTAGGCGATGCCCAGTCTGGCAATCTCGTACGGCGCGCGGCCTGTCATGTCGCGGCCCGTGATGTGGACCGTGCCTGAGCGCGGCTTGACCAGCCCCATCAGGCTTTTGAGCAAGGTGCTTTTGCCCATTCCGTTGCGGCCCATGAGGCCAATGGTTTGTCCGCGCGCGACAGTGAAGTCGACGCCGCGCAGGATGTGGCTGGCGGCGTAGAAGGTGTTGAGGGACTTTGCTTCGATCAGGATGTCGGCCATTCAGGTGTTCCTTCGTGGGGGAGTCATTTCAGTGGTCTTCCCCCAGATAGGCAGACTGCACATTCGCATCGGCGCGCACGCCAGCAGGCTCCCCGCTGGCGATCACCTGGCCGTTGACCATCACCGTCAGGTGATCGGCCAGGCTGAACACAGCATCCATATCGTGCTCCACCAGCAGGATGGCGTGGTCCGGCTTGATCCGGTTGAGCAGCTCGACCATGCGCTCAGCTTCTGCCACGCCCATGCCGGCCAGCGGCTCGTCCAGCAGGACGACGAGCGGCTCGGTGGCCAGCGTCATGGCAATTTCAAGCTGGCGTTGCTCGCCGTGGCTGATGGTGCCGGCCACGGCGTGGCGCCTGGCTTGCATGCCGGCCAGCTCGATGGCTTTTTCAGCGCGCTCGTTGGCTGCTGTGAACTTGCTGGCCAGGCTGAGCCAGCGCAGCGGGTTGAAGGGCTGCTGCGCGCGGCGGGACTGTGCAGCCAGGCGGACGTTGTCCCACACGGTGAACGGCGCGAAGATGTTGGTCTTCTGGTAGCTGCGGCCCAGGCGCTGGCGCGAGATTCTGTCGGGGGACCAGCCCGTCACATCCGTGCCGCCAAGTGTGATTTCGCCTGCGGAGGAGGGCAGGTCGCCCGATAGCAAATTGGTCAGGGTGGACTTGCCCGCTCCATTGGGGCCGATCACAGCGTGGATACGGCCGCGCCATAAATCGAGCGACACGTCGTTCACGGCAGCCAACCCGCCGAAGCGCTTGGTCAGGCCCTTGGCCGAGAGCAGCACCTCATTCATACTTCGCCCCTTTGCGGCGCAAAAGCGCCACCAGACCCAGCAGGCCGCGCGGCGCAAACGCCACCACCAGCACGATGAAAATGCCCATGCTCAACTGCCAGTGCTTACCCAGATCCACAGTGCCCAGTTTGGGCAGATCCTTGAACAGGAACAGCAGCGATTCAAATGCAAACGCGCCGATGATGGCGCCGGCAAAGTTGCCCATGCCGCCCAGCACCACCATCATGATGGCGTGCGCGCTCATGTGAAAACCCATCAGCTCGGGGTTGATGTAGCCGGTCTGTATGCCCCACAAGTAGCCGGCCAGGCCCGCCAGCGCGCCTGCCAGCGTGAAGGCCGACAGTTTGTGGCTGAAGGTGCCAAAACCCATGGCCCGCATGCGGTGCTCGTTGACGCGGATGCCCGCCAGCGCGCGGCCGAATGGGCTCCACAGCAGGCGGCGCAGAAACGCATACACCAGCAGCATCAGCACCAGGGTGAAGTAGTACATCGTCACCTTGCTGTCCAGGTCGAAGGGCGTCCACCCACCAATCGCAGCGCTAGGCTTGAAGTTGATGTACAGGCCGTCAGAGCCGCCCAGCACCTTGTTGTCAAAGAACAGGAAGAACACCATCTGCGCAAAGGCCATGGTCACCATGATGAAGTAGATGCCATGCGTGCGCACCACGAAAAAGCCGATCACCAGTGCGGCCAGGCCTGAGGCGGCAACCGACAGGGGCAAGGTCCACCACAGGCTCACGGCCTCACCCTGCGGTGTGAGAAAGGCCAGCGCATACCCCGCCAGGCCAAAGTAGGCTGCGTGGCCAAGCGACACCAGACCGGTCACGCCTTGCAGCAAGTCCAGGCTCATCGCGAAGATGCCCAGGATCATCATGCGGGTGACCATCTGTGTGTAGAAGTCACTGCCCGCGAAGGGGAAGGCGAGCAGCGCGATGAGGCACAGCACCAGCACGAGCTGAACGCTTTGGGGCAGCACTTCCAGATTGGATTTCGCGCTCATGTGGGGGCCAGATACTTCATTGCCTGAACAATCCTTCAGGCTTCCACAACAGAACAGCCGCCATCAGCATGTACACCAGCATGCCGGCCACTGAGGGCAACAGGACCTTGCCAAACGTGTCTACCAACCCGACCAGCAGTGCTGCGATCAACGCGCCGCGCACCGAGCCAATACCGCCAATCACCACCACCACAAAACACATGATCAGCACCTGCGAGCCCATGTTGGGGTAGACGCTGGAAACAGGCGCCGCCACCATGCCGGCCACCGTGGCCAGCGCGACGCCAAGCGCAAACACCACGGCGTGGATCAGCTTGATATTCACGCCCAATGACTCCGCCATGTCGCGGTTGAAAGCACCGGCGCGGATCTTCATTCCCAGCCTGGTCCTGGAGATCAGCAGATAAAGGCCAATGGCCAGCGCAATGCACACGGCCGACATGAACAGCCGGTACACCGGGTAAGAGAGGTTGTCAGTCAGCGGAATGGACGCACCCAGCATCTGCGGGATGGCCACGCTGTGTACATCGTCCCCCCAGAGGATGGAGCGTACTTCTTCAAAGATGTAGATCAGGCCAAAGGTGAGCAGCACCTGGTCCAGGTGGTCGCGCTTGTAGAAGTGGCGGAACAGCAGCCATTCCAGCGCCAGGCCAAACACGATGGACAGCGCCGTGCCGCCCAGAATCGCGAGCGTGAGGCTGCCCAACTGCGCGCTCAGCGAATACGCCAGGTACGCGCCCAGCATGTAGAAACTGCCATGCGCGAGGTTGACCACACCCATGATGCCGAAGATCAGCGTCAGGCCGGCGGCCAGCATGAACAGCAGCAGTCCGTACTGCACGCTGTTGAGCAGTTGAATCAGGAAGTTGGCGAAGTCCATGGGTGGAGGCAAAAAAAAGCGGGAGGCCATCCTCCCGCTTTATTGGGATGCAAGGTTCAAGCCATCTTGCAGCCGGCGCCGCTGTCTTCCAGCTGTTTGGCGGCAATGCCAATGACCTTGTTCTCGCGGTTTTCCACCCTGCGCAGGTAGATGTCCTGGATCGGGTTGTGCGACTTGCTCATCTTCCACTTGCCGCGCGGGCTGTCGATGGTGGTGGACTCCATGGCCTTGTACAGCGCCTGCTTGTTCGACAGGTCGCCCTTCACGGCATTGGCGCCCTGCACCAGCAGCAGGCCGGTGTCGTAGCCCTGCACGCCATACACGTCGGGTTGCTGGCGGAACATCTTGGCATAGGCCAGGCGGAATTCCTTGTTGCGCGGGGTGTCCAGCGAGTCGCTGTAGTGCATGGTGCTCATGATGCCGTCGCCGGCCGGGCCCACAGCCTCCAGCACGCCTTCGGTCAGGAAGCCCGAGCCCCACAGCGGGATCTTGTCCTTCAGCCCCGCAGCCGCGTAGTCCTTGATGAACTTGACTGCGCCGCCACCGGCAAAGAAGCAGGCCACCGCGTCGGGCTTGAGCGCCGCGATCTCGGTGAGCAAAGCCTGGAATTCCACGTTCGGAAACGGCAGGCCCAGTTCCTTGATGACGGTGCCGCCGGCCTTGGTGTAGCCATCGCGGAAGCCTTCAAAGGCTTCGTCGCCGGCGGCGTACTTCCAGGTGATCCAGACGGTTTTCTTCAGGCCCCGTTCCATCATCGGCTTGCCCAAAGCCAGCGTAGGCTGGCTGTTGGAGAACGAGGTGCGAAACACGTTGGGCGAGCACAGGCCACGGGTTGCGGCATGCACGCCGGCATTGGGGATGAGGCTGAGCACGCCGGAGTCGCGCGCAACTTTCTGGATGCCCATTTGCACGCCGGAGTGCACGGTGCCGACCATCACGTCGACCTTGTCGCGCTGCACCAGCTTGCTGGCGTTTTCAACACCCTTGGATGGATCGGACTCGTCGTCCACCTTGAACCATTCGATTTCGCGCCCGCCAATTTTGCCGCCTTGCTGTTCAATGGCCATGCGGAAACCGTTTTCAATCGCCACGCCCAGCGGTGCAAAAGTGCCGGTGTACGGCAGCATCAGGCCCACCCGGATTTTGGAAGACTGCGCACGCACGATTTCAGGCAACAGCAGCCCGGTGGATGCTGCGCCAACCAGGGCGGCGCTGCGGGTGAGGACGAGGCGGCGGGTGGTCATGTAGAAAACTCCTTGTTGAAAGCTTGGAGAAATTTAACTGAAGCTGAGTTCATTGTGTAGCTTGGATAACCCGAGGTTGTTTGGTGTCACGAAGCTGTTTCGTGTCGCCGGCAGGTTCTCGGGCCCGCAGTGTGACACCGTCAGGCGCGCAGTTTGAAACGCTGGATCTTGCCTGTCGCGGTCTTGGGGAGCTCGGGGACGAACTGGATCCAGCGCGGGTATTTGTAGGGCGCGAGCTGGCTCTTCACGTGCGCCTTGAGAACGTCTTCTGATGCCGCCTGACCCGCCTTCAGCACCACAAAGGCTTTTGGCTTGACGAGCTGGTCCGCGTCCGCCACACCAATGACTGCGGCTTCCAGCACGGCCGGGTGCGTCATGAGCGAGGCCTCTACCTCGAACGGCGACACATAGATTCCGCCCACCTTGAGCATGTCGTCAGTGCGCCCGCCGTAGGTGTAGTAGCCGTCGGCATCGCGGGTGTATTTATCGCCGCTGCGGGTCCAGTCGCCGGCAAAGGTGGCCTTGGTTTTGCTGCGGTTGTTCCAGTACATGAGCGCCGAGGTGGGGCCGTTGATCTGCAGCTCGCCAATCTCGCCGTCGCCGCATTCGCTGCCGTCGTCGGCCACCAGGCGCAGTGCGTAACCTGGGACGGCCTTGCCGGTGGTGCCGTAGCGCACATCGCCCGGACGGTTGCTCAGGAAGATGTGCAGCATTTCGGTGGAGCCTATGCCGTCCAGAATTTCGCAACCGTATTCAGCCGTCCATTTGCGGCCGATCTCTGCTGGCAGTGCTTCCCCGGCGCTGGTGCACAGGCGCAGCTTGAGTTCGCTTTTTACGGGGCGTGTTGCGTCGGCCAGCAGGGCCGCATAGAGCGTGGGCACGCCGTAGAAGATGGTGGGCTGGTATTTGCGCAGGATGCCAAATACCTCCGCTGGGGTGGGGCGGGCCGCAAGCAACACAGCTGTTGCGCCCACACTCATCGGGAAAGTCAGGCCGTTGCCCAGGCCATAGGCAAAAAACAACTTGGCGGCTGAGAAGACAACGTCGCTTTCCTTGATGCCAAGAACGGCTCGGCCGTACAGCTCGGCTGTTTGAATCAGGTGGCTGTGCAGGTGGACGGTGCCCTTGGGGGTGCCGGTGGAGCCGCTGGAATAAAGCCAGAAGCAGGCATCGTCCGCGCAGGTTTCTTCTGCCTGGAATTCGACGCTGCCGGACTGCACCATCTGGGCGACGGTGAGGTAGGGCTCAAGCTGCGCAACGCCCGCGACGATCACGGTTTTGAGCGAGGGGATGTTGCCAATGAGAGAGTCGAAAGCTGCGAGCAGCGGCTGCGACACAATCAGGCCCTGGGAGCGCGAGTCGCGCAGCATGAAGTCAAAGTCCCTGGTGGTGAGCAGCGTGTTGGCCGCCACCGGCACCACGCCGGCCAGAATGCAGCCGAGAAACATCACCGGCCACTCCAGCGTGTCCAGCACGCACAGCATCACGCGGCTCTCGGGCGCAAAACCATGGTTGCGCAGGGCGCTGGCAAAGCGCCGGGCCTGCCCGGTCAGCTGGCCGTAGCTCAGTGCCTGGCCACTTGCTGCGTCGATGAAAGCAGTTTTACCGTCACGTGAGGCGTTGCGCGCCAGCAGGTCGTGCGCCGCGTTGTACTGGCGAGGGATGTCAATGCGGGGTGGGCTGGCGCTGTGGTCGGCGTGGCTCAGGTTCATCACTTGTCTCTCAAACCGTCGCAGCCGGCGCGGCAGCCACAGCCTGCACCAGCCACTCGCGGCACCAGGCGGTGCCTTCGGTTTCAGGCATCGTGCCTTCGCTTGCGTTGTGGCACCAGACCTCGCCCACGCGCTTCGCGCCCAGGCCGCTCAGGCGCTCGTCAAACTTCTTGCCGCCAAAGCAGAAGGTCTGCATGTAAGTGGAGTCGCCCAGTGCGATGACGCCGTAGCGCACATGGCCAAGAAACTTGGCCTGTGTGTCCATGGATTCATAGAGATGCCGGGCGTTGTCCGGCACGTCCCCCGAGCCGTAAGTCGCAGAGCAAATGAGATAAAGTGCATCTTCATCAAACACGCTGATGTCCAGGCCGTCCATCAGCAGCACTTCAATTTCGCCCACCAGGTCGGCGCAGTCCATCTGTATTGCCTGGGCGACGTAATCAGCCGTGCTGGTCATCGTGCCTACGAGGATCTTGAGCTTCATGGTCCGGGGTCTCCAAAAAATGCAATAAACTGCTTGACGAATCGAGTGCAGGAAGTATAGTGCCATCCTGATTGGGCGCAAACAACTTTTAGCCAGCTGTAAAAACCATGCACGTGACGATCGAACAGGACTCAAAAGCCACTCTCAGCGAGCTGGGCGGGCGGATCCGTGCGTGGCGCGCCCGCCGCGGCATGACGCGCAGGCAGCTGGCCAATGATTCGGGCCTGAGCGAGCGGTTTCTGGCTGATGTGGAAACCGGCAAGGGCAATGTGTCGATCAACTCGCTGGAGTCAGCAGCGCGCGCACTGAATATTTCCATTCTTGAACTGCTGCAGGACGCGCCACCCCAGGCGCTGCTGCGCGTGCAGGATCTCCTCACGCGGCTGGACGACATGCAGCTTGACCAGGCCTACACCCTGCTGGGCAGCACCTTTGGTCTGGGCGATGCGAAGGGGCGTGAGCAGCGCGTCGCCTTGCTGGGCCTGCGCGGCGCCGGCAAGTCCACCCTGGGCGTAAGGCTTGCTGCCCAGCGCGGCGTTGCCTTTGTTGAACTGGACCGCGAGATTGAACGCGAGGCCGGCACCAGCATGAACGAGATTTTGTTGCTGCACGGGCAGGCCGGCTACCGCCGCTACGAGCGCCGGGCGCTGTTCCGCATTGCTGAAGACCACGAGAGTGGCGTCGTCATGACCACCGGCGGCAGCATTGTGAGCGAGCGCGAAACCTTTGACCTGTTGCAAAGCCGCTTTTACTGCGTCTGGCTCAAGGCCAGCCCGGAAGAACACATGAGCCGCGTGGTCGCGCAGGGCGACATGCGTCCCTTCAACACCACCCGTGGCGAAGACGGAAAGATCGCGCAGGGCGCCATGGGCGAGGCGATGGAAGACATCCGCCGCATCCTGTCCAGCCGCGAGTCCCTGTATGCGCGGGCCGATGCCGTGGTGGACACGGCTGCCCGCACCGAACGCCAATCATTGAGAGACCTCGAGCGCGCCGTTCCAGCCCTGAGCCAATAAAAATGGAGACACCATGAATGCAATGACCGACCCCCTCATGTTCAAACAGGGCGACCGCGAGCTGGTCAGCTTTTCCACACACCCCACCAAATACCAGCACTGGACGCTTAAGGTGGAGGGCGACGTGGCGCGGCTGAAGCTGGACATCAATGAAGACGGCGGCATCAAGCCGGGCTACAAGCTCAAGCTCAACAGCTACGACCTGGGTGTGGACATTGAGCTGCATGACGCAATCAACCGGATCCGCTTTGAGCACCCCGCCGTGAAGGTGGTGGTGTTTGAATCGGGCAAGGAAAAGATCTGGTGCTCGGGCGCCAACATCTACATGCTGGGTTTGTCGACGCACGGCTGGAAGGTGAACTTCTGCAAGTTCACCAATGAGACCCGCAACGGTCTGGAGGACTCGTCGCGCAACGACGGGCTCAAGTCAATTGCCGCCGTAACGGGTGCCTGCGCAGGAGGCGGCTATGAGCTGGCCCTGGCCTGCGACCGCATTGTCATGGTGGACGACCGGTCCTCCACCGTCAGCCTGCCTGAAGTGCCGCTTCTGGGCGTGCTGCCCGGCACCGGCGGCCTCACCCGCGTGACTGACAAGCGCAAGGTGCGCCGCGACCTGGCCGATATTTTCTGCACCACCAGTGAAGGCGTGCGGGCCGACCGCGCCCGCGACTGGAAGCTGATCGACAACCACGCCAAGCCGCAGCAGTTTGATGCGATGGTGGCGGCTGAAGTGGAGGCGCTCCGCGCACAGTCGACCCGTGGCGGCGCCGTCACAGGCATTGAACTCACGCCGCTGAACCCGGTGATCGACGAGGCTGGCTACCACTACACCCTCGTGGATGCGCAGGTGGATCGCACCAGGCGCATTGCAACGATCACGATCCACGCGCCCTTGCAGACAATTGAATCCACTCCCGAAACCATCGAGGCGGCAGGCGTGAACTGGTGGCCGCTCAAGCTGCAGCGCGAGCTGGACGACGCCATCCTCAACCTGCGTACCAACGAACTGGAAACAGGCACCTGGGTGTTCAAGACGCGGGGCGACGCCAACATGGTGATGCGCGCGGACGCGGTGCTGGAAGCGAACAAGTCCCACTGGCTGGTGCGCGAGACCCTTGGCGCGCTGCGCCGCACGCTGGCCCGCATTGACGTGACCAGCCGCTCGCTGATCGCACTGGTGGATGAAGGCTCATGCTTTGCCGGCACGCTCTATGAGCTGGCCTTGGCCTGCGACCGCATCTACATGCTGGACCTGCCGGATTCACCCGACGCCGCCCCCTCGCTGCAACTGAACCTGGGCAACTTCGGCCGCTACCCGATGGTCAATGGCCTCACGCGGCTGCAGACCCGCTTCAATGAAGACGCGGTGACGATTGCCCAGCTGCAAGGCGTGCTGGACAGTCCGTTGCGCGCCGACCAGGCACTGGGCCTTGGTCTGGTGACGCTGACGCCTGACGACATCGATTGGGAAGACGAGATCCGCATCATGCTGGAAGAGCGCGCCTCGCTCTCGCCGGACGCGATGACCGGGCTGGAAGCGTCCCTGCGTTTTCCGGGCAGGGAAACGATGGAGACGCGGATTTTTGCGCGCCTGTCGGCCTGGCAGAACTGGATTTTCATCCGGCCGAATGCGGTGGGTGAGGATGGTGCACTCAAACTTTTCGGCACCGGCAAAAAACCGAAATTTGACTGGAAGCGTATTTAACTCCCTCCCCCATCGGGGAAGGAGGCAACACAAGAGCGCTTCCGCCAAGGGAAGCAAGACAGGTTAAACACTGGAGCACATCATGAGCAACATCGACCTTCAATCCCTCATCCCCAACAACGTCCACCTGGGCGAGAACCGCCAGTTGCAGCGCGCGCTGGAGCACTGGCAGCCGGCCTTCCTCAACTGGTGGGACGAGATGGGCCCCAGTGACTTCAAGGCCAATGAGGTGTATTTGCGCACCGCCGTGGGCGTGGACGCATCGGGCTGGGCCAGCTACGGCTATACCCCCATGCCCGACTACCGCTGGGGCATCTTCCTGGCCGACAAGGAAGAGGGCCGCAAGATCGGCTTTGGCGACCACATGGGTGAAGACGTCTGGCAAGAGGTGCCCGGCGAATACCGCAGCACCTTCCGCCGCCTGATCGTCACGCAGGGCGACACCGAGCCGGCATCTGTCGAGCAGCAAAGGCTGCTGGGCCACACCGCGCCATCGCTGTACGACCTGCGCAACCTGTTTCAGGTGAACGTGGAAGAAGGCCGCCACCTGTGGGCCATGGTCTACCTGCTGCACGCCCACTTCGGCCGTGACGGCCGCGAAGAAGCCGAGGAATTGTTGATGCGCCACAGCGGTGACGCCGACAAGCCGCGCATCCTGGGCACCTTCAATGAGCCGATGGACAACTGGCTGAGCTTTTTCATGTTCACCTACTTCACCGACCGTGACGGCAAGTTCCAGCTGAAGAGCTTTGCCGAAAGCGCGTTCGACCCGCTGGCGCGCACCACCCGATTCATGCTGACCGAAGAAGCGCACCACATGTTTGTGGGTGAAACGGGCGTGGGCCGCGTCATCAAGCGCACGCTGGAAGTGATGAAGGAGCTGGACACCGATGACGTTGCCACGCTGCGTGCGGCCGGTGTGGTGGACCTCCCCACCGTCCAGAAATTCATGAACTACTGGTTCACCAGCTCGCTGGACCTGTTCGGCTCGGAAACGTCAAGCAACGCGGCCAACTACTTCGCCAACGGCATCAAGGGCCGTCCAGACGAAGCCCGCTTTGCCGACCACGTGGAAGCTGGAACCGAGATGAGCATCCATGTGCCGGACGGCAAGGGCGGCATGAAGACCGAGACGATTTCCACGCGCATCGGCATGAACGAGATCACACGGCTGGAGTACGTCAAGGACTGCAACATTGGCGTCACACGCTGGAACATGGCGATCAAGCGGGCGGGTATGGAGTTTGTGCTGTCGCTACCGTCCACACGTTTTCGCCGGGTGGTGGGGGTGTGGGCCAATGTGCCTGTAGACCCCCAGGGAACGCCGATCACTCAGGCTGAATTCGATGCGCAGAAAGACAACTGGCTGCCGACGGATGGTGACAAGGCGTACATCAAGAGCCTGATGCACCGCGTGACCGAGCCGGGCAAGATGGCCGGCTGGATCGCACCGCCGGATCGCGGGATCAATGCGAATACGGTCGAGTATGAGTACGTGAAACTTTGAGAGCTGTCATTGCGGGCTTGACCCGCAATCCATGTGGGCATGACGCATGTGTACTGGTGGCGGCCAATGGATCCCGGATCAAGTCCGGGATGACAGCCGGTGTGTGGCTTTCAATCGACGCTGGCACCCCGCTCAGACAAAAGCTCCCGCGGCACCGAACGGTGGTAGCGCGCTTCAGCCTCGACGTTGACGGCCATGTCGGGCTACCCGTATTGGAAGCTTCGCGCTAACGGACTCGCTCATAGACGGTGACGTTCAGGCTGAGCCCGCTCTCGGGAAAGCGGTACTCGAACAGGCGCCTGCCTTCAGTAAGCAGGTAAAAGCGGTCGTCTGTAGAGGGCAGCATCGCACAGCGGGCGCGCACGCGCCGGTAGGTGTCGGGTGGCAGGCTGCGGGTCAGACGCAGGGCGTTGTCGAACTCCTTTTTCAGGCCAACCAATTGCGCCGGGTCCGTGCCCGCCGGCCAGTTGTCGGGCTTGAGCTGCCACTTCGCACGCTCTTCAATCCGTTTGATGACGTCGCCGGAGTTGAGCTGGCCGTCATACGCCAGCGGGCATTCGGAGCCTGCGATCAAGGCGCGGACTTCAAACGTGCTGGCGTTGCGGCGGGTTGTCAGGGTGGTGTTGATGGGGGGCAGGTTGAATTCTGCGGCGCGCCATTCGCCCGCCCATATGGCGCTGACGGGTGCGGCGCTGACAGGTGCGGCGCTGACAGGTGCAGTCAACTGCGTCTGGCCGTGGACCAGCAGGGGCGGCAGGAATGCCAGCAACAAAAGCAAAGAGCGCAGCAGCATGGTGCCAATGACTCTATCACCGCGCATGCTCCGCCTCACTTCGCGGGCCCGTTCCTCACGCTGCCATCGGGCTCGCCGCCCGCAGGGAGTTCGGCGGCTGATTCCGCCGGCGCATCCCGAGGCGCAGCCATCTCCCGCATCTGCTTTTCGATGTCCTGCTGCGATGCAGGCGCACTCTCCTGCGCCGTGGGCTGGGGTCCGTCCAGCAGGTGAACTGACTGCGGCACCAGGAACACCACGCAAGCCAGAGCCAGCTGCGCCAGGATGTAGGGGAGCAGGGCGGGAAAGATCTGCCACAGCGTCTGCCGCAGCGCGACAGGTTCGCTTGCAGCTCGCGCCCTTGCCATCAGGATGGCGTAGCCCATGGGCGGAATGAGAAAGCTCAGTTGCAGCACGAGCAGGAGCAGCACAGCCGCTTGCTGCGCGTCGCCCAGCATGGCCACCAGCGGCGGCGCCACGATGGGGATGACGACAAAGATCATTTCAAACGCGTCCAGCACCCAGGCGCACAGGGTCACCAGCAGCAGCACCAGCAAGGCCGCAAGCTGCGGGGGAAGGGTCGTGGACAACAGGGTTTCAGCCAGCAGCCGGTCCGTGCCAAAAAGGCGCAGCACCAGGCTGAACACCGTGGCGCCAGCCAGCAGCGCAATCAGTGCGCCGCTCAGGGCCAGCGTGTCAGCCATGACGCCGCGCCACTGGGGCCAGCTCAGGCTGCGGCTGGCCAGCGCGCCCAGCACGAGCAGGCACCCGCCGGTGGCCGCCGCCTCAACCGCAAAAAGTTTGCCGGTGAACACACCTGCAAGCAGCCCCAAGATGACCGCAGTGGCTGCCAGGGCAAGAAGGGCACTGGCTCCCTCGCCCCTTTGGGGAGAGGGCTGGGGTGAGGGGCACGCCTGCGCACCCTGCGCCGGTGCACCCTGCGCCGGTGCACCCACCACCTGCCCCCGCCCTTGCCACCATGCCACCATCCCCCACAGCGCCAGCACACCCAACGCGGGCAGCAAGGCCGCATGAAACACATCCTGCGTGTTGATGATGCGCTGCGTCCCCAGTTTGAAGCCCGGCAGGTTGCTTGCCTCGGTGTGCGCGCGAAGCATCGCATCCCCAAGCAGGATCAGCACCAGCGAGGGCGGCACCACGACGCCGATGGTGGCCGCCACAGCGCCCAGCGAGATCGCTCGCGACGGTGCCAGGTGCGCCAGCCGGGCACCGACCAGCCGCGACAGCAGCGCAGAGCTGGAGGCCACCGAGCCGTTCATCGGCGCCACCAGCGCGCCTACGCCGAGCGCTGCCAGAGAAGGTGCCGCACCCAGCGGGCGTAGCAAGCGGGCCAGCGAGGTGAAGATTGCATCCGCAATCGGGAGCCGCTGCAGCAGCACGCCCACCAACACGTACAGCGGCAAGGCCTGCAGCAGGTCATGTTCCAGCAAGCCAACAAGGCGCGAAGGCAGGGCCGAGAGGATATTCAGATCGATCACGCCTGCCGCCAGGCCGGCGACGGCAAACGCACTGGCCACGCCAATCAGCAGTGCCCAGACCGGCAGGCCGGTAGTCACCGTGAGCACACCCAGCGCCAGCAGCATCCAGATACCGGCGGAGCTGCCCAGCAGGTTCATGGCGTGCGCCTCTTGCGCGGCCAGGCCTGCACCAGCGCGTCGGCCAGCACCAGCGCAAGCATCAGGCCCAGGGCGAGTTTGATGATGAAGTAGCCGGGCGACAAGGTTTCGGAAAACCGCTCCATCCCCATCGTGGCGTCGCGCAGGACTGGAAAGGCGGCCCACAGCATGAACAGCGACCAGGGACCCACACAGAGCAGCAGGGCGACGGCCCGCCAGCGGGGCTGGCTGGATGGCCCTGCGGGCCGCCCGGCCGCCAGGTGCGTCCCGGCGCGCGAGGCCGCCGTCACGGCCACGGCCGCATAGACGGCAAAGATGATTTGCGCCACATCGTTGGCCAGACGCGAGCCGGCCTGGACCACCTCACGCAGCGGCCATTGGGCGAATAACAACCCTGCCAGCGGCAGGATCAGCAGGCTGGCGATGAACAGGATGAGCCTCATGGCGGTCAGTGTAGGCTGCGGTGGCCTGGCAGAAATTTTGCTGCGCTGCGCCGGGAGGCCGCGATGGCGCAGGTAGAATGCAGGCTCGTCGGGGCGTAGCGCAGCCTGGTAGCGCATCTGGTTTGGGACCAGAGGGTCGAAGGTTCGAATCCTTTCGCCCCGACCATCTAATCAAAAAAAGGCTCACCTCTGGTGGGCCTTTTTCATGTTCGCGGTTTAGTGGACATTTGCGCTGGCAACAGCCGGCGCCCCCATGAATTCAAGCAGTGCAGCTGCAACTTCAAAAGGCGCTTCGCGCTGGGGGAAGTGGCCCACGCCCTCCAGCAGGCGGCGTTCATACCGGCCGCTGAAAAAACTTTCCTTGCCCAGGCTGGTGTCAGGATGGTTCACGGTATCGGCCGCGCCATGCAGCAGCAGCGTGGGCACGTCCAGCACCGGTGCTGGCGTCAGCCGGGTTTCCTGAGGCAGATACAGCGGGTCGCCGGGCGCGTGGCCCCAGCGGTGGCGATAGGAATGCAGGGTGATGTCGGCCCAGTCGGGGTTGTCAAACGCCTGCGCCGTCGCTTCAAACTCTTCGCGCGCATACCATCCCGGCGGCGACCAGGTGTCCCACATGGTGCGGGCAAAATTGCGCCCATCCTGCCGCACGGTTTTTTCACCGCGCGGCGTCGCCATGTACCAGTGGTACCAGTAGTTGCGGGCCTGGCTCAGGCTCAGGGCCTGCGCCGGGTCGTTGGTGCCATAGGCCACCGACATCATGACCAGGTGGCTGGCCACGCCGGGGCGCAAGCCGCAGGCGATCGACACGGCGCGCGCCCCCCAGTCATGCCCGACCAGGGCCGGCTGCCTGAGGCCCAGCGCATCGATGAATTCGAGCAGATCGCAACCGAGCGAAGCGAGCTGGCCGGTGCGCGGCGTGTCTTCTTTTAAAAACTGCGTCGGCAAAAACCCGCGCAAGGCCGGCACCAGCACCCGCCAGCCCGCTGCAGCCAGCCCGGGCGCCACACCCGACCAGCAACGGATGCTGTCGGGCCAGCCGTGCAGCAGCAGGACGCTGCGCTCGCCAGCAGGGTTCCACTCTTCGTAAGCAACGCGCAGCAGGGAGGTGTCTACGGTCTTGAGAGTCGGGGTCATGGTGGGCAGTCTAATGAATGTGCATTCCGCCGCTGACGTCCAGCACCAGGCCCGTGATGTAGGCGGACTGGTCTGACGCCAGAAACAGGCAGGCATTGGCAATGTCGGAGGCAGTGGCGAGGCGCCCGAGCGGGATGCCTTCAGCCACGCGGCGCTTGCCTGCATCGTCAATCTTGCCGACCAGCAGCTCGGTGTCGACCATGCCCGGCGCAATGGCGTTGGCCCGGATGCCATCGGGTGCAAGCTCGCGCGCCATGGCCTTGGCGAGAGCCTGGATCGCGCCTTTGGCAGCCGTGTAGTGCGGGCCGCCCAGAATGCCGCCGCCCCGTTGCGCCGCGACGGAACCCATGCACACGATGGCCCCTTGCCTGCGCGTGCGCATGTGCGGGACCACGGCACGGGACATGTTGTAGGCCCCGCGCACGCTGACGTCCATCACGATGTCGTAGTCCGCCTGGGTGCTGTCCATCAAGCGGTGGGACTGGCTGACGCCCGCGTTGTTGACGAGGATGTCCAGCCGGCCAAAGGTCTCCAGCACCTGCTGCACGGCCGTGCGGCAGGCCGCCTCGTCCCGCACATCACAGGCCAGGCCCAGATGCGCGGGGCCTATCGCGCGGGCGGCCTCTGCAGCGGCTTTTGCATCCAGGTCCAGGATGACGATGCGCGCGCCTTCGTCTGCAAAGCGCTTGGCGGTGGCCCAGCCGATGCCGCGCTGCGACGCGCCTCCGGTGATGATGGCGACCTGGTCTTTGAGTTGCATGAAGGTACTCCTGAATGGTGGGAGGCAGGCGTGTGGCTCAAAGGCCGCGCGCGCCGGAGGCAAGAAAACCGCCATCCACCGGCAGCACGATGCCCGAGGTATACGCCGCAGCGTCAGACACCAGGTACATCACGGCCGCGGCGATCTCGGCCGTGGTGCCGTAGCGGTTCATCGGGATGGCTTTGGAATATTCCTCGCGGAAGCGGTCGGTGTGCAGCGCCCGCGTCATGGGCGTGTCGACCGGGCCTGGCGCCACTGCGTTGGCGGTGATGCCGTGCTCGGCCAGCTCAACCGCCATCTGCCGGGTCAGTGCGATCACTGCCGCCTTGGACGTGCCGTAGGCCGTGCGCCCGGTGCCCACCGCGCGGATGCCCGCCACCGAAGCGATGTTGACGATGCGGCCCCAATGGCTGCGCAGCATCAGCCGCGCCGCGGCCTGCGAACACAGCAAGGTGCCTGTGACATTGACCGTCATGGTGGCGTTGAAGTTGTCCAGCGGAAAGTCGAGAAACGAAAACACCTTGGCAATGCCGGCGCAGTTGACCAGCATGTCGCAGCGGCCGAAGTCGCGGTCGACTTTGGCAAAGGCCTGCGCAATCGACTCGGGCCGGCCCACGTCAATTTGCAGCGCCACGGCCTGGCCACCGGCCCGCCGCAAGGTGTCGGCGGTGGCGGTGGCGGCCTCGGTGTCCAGGTCGGCCACGATGACCTGGTGGCCGGCGGCGGCCAGTGATTCACAGACCTGCGCACCAATGCCCATGGCGCCGCCGGTCACCACGGCAACGCGCCGCTCTGGATCAGGATGTTGATTCATGTCGGTCATTCAGTTGGAGTCAGAGAAAGCCAATGGAGATCCACGGCACCAGCGCCACCACCACCAGCCCGACGAACAGCGCAATCAGGTAGGCCACGATGGGTCCTATGCCTTCGTCCGGGTCGGTGCGGGAGATAGCGCAGGCCGCGTAGTAGCCCACGCCAAAAGGCGGCGCAAAAAGGCCAATGCCCATCGACAGGATGACCACCATGGCGTAGTGCACTTCGTGGATGCCCACCGCCTTGGCGATCGGGAACAGCAACGGCCCGAACAGCACAATTGCGGGGATGCCTTCCAGCACACTGCCAAGGATGATGAAGGCGAGGATCGATACCGCCATGAAGCTGCCCGCCCCGCCGGGCAGCGCACGCATCGCCTCGCTCAGCGACCGCGAAAACCCCGACTGTGTGAGCCCCCAGGCCATGGCGGTGGCCGCGCCGATGATGAGCAGGATGGAGCCCGACAAACTGGCGGTGTCCACCAGCATCGGGTACAGCCGCTTCCAGTCGAACTGGCGGTAGATCAGCAGGCCGGCCAGCACGCCATAGGCAATGCCGATGGTTGAGACCTCGGTGGCGGTGGCAACGCCTTCCACCACGGCCGCACGGATGATGAAGGGCAGGGCGATGGCCGGCAGGGCGATCAGCAAGGTACGCCCCACCTCGCGCCGGTTGGCGCGCTTCACACCGCTCAGGTCTTCATGCCGGTAGCGCCACCAGACCACGGCCATCAGCGTCACGGCCAGTACCAGGCCGGGCAGCAGGCCCCCGGTAAAGAGCGCAGCGATCGACACGCCGGTGACCGAGCCGATCGTGATCAGCACGATGCTGGGCGGTATGGTCTCGGTCTGCGCACCCGTGGCTGCGAGCAGGGCGACCAGGTCGCCTTCTTTGGCGCCGCGTTTCTTCATCTCGGGAAACAGCACGGGTGCCACCGCGGCCATGTCGGCGGCCTTGGAGCCGGAGATGCCCGAGACCAGGTACATCGCAGCCAGCAAAACATACTGCAGGCCGCCGCGAACATGGCCGAGCACACTGGCAAGAAAGGCCACCATCGCCCGCGCCATGCCGGTCATCTCGATCAGCTGGCCGAGAAAGACGAACAGCGGCACCGACAGCAGGATGAGGTGACTCACGCCTTCGTCCATCCGCCCCACCACAATCATCGGCGGCGTGTTGGTGGTGAGCATCACGTAGCCCAGCGTCGCCAGCCCGAAGGCAAAGGCGATGGGCACGCCCGAGAACACCGCAGCCGCCACACCGACGACAAAGAACACTACCAGGTTCAGGTTGCCCAGCTGGCGCCACAGGGGCTTGAGCAGGACCATCAGCAGCACGATGCCTGCGGTCAGCAACAGCGCCTTGACCACCTGCCGGGGTTGGCCCACCTGCAGCAGCCGCAACAGCGCGAAGATCGCCATCGCACCAAAGCCGACCACCATGGCCGCGACCCGCCATGAGTTGCTGATCTCCAGCGCCGGCGTGAGCATGACGGCCTCTTCAACCGCGTACTCCCAGGCGTAGGGCAGGATCACCAGCAGGAAGGCCAGCGCCGCCGTGGTGGCCAGCAGATCGAAGAACGCGCGCCTGTCGGGTTCCATTTTGCTGACCAGGGCCGTCATGCGCATGTGGTCGCCGCGCTTGAAGGCCATGGCCGAGCCCAGCATCGCCAGCCAGAGGAACAGGATGGAGGCCAGCTCATCCGACCAGATCAGGGGGAGGCGAAACACGTAGCGCGCGATGACGCCCGCCAGCAGCACGCAGATTTCGGCTGCGACCAGCAGCCCCGCCGGCACGCCCAGTACATGGCCCAGAGCGGTCTCGGGGCTGCGGGCCCAGTGCGCGACGCGCCCGGTGCCCTGCCACGAATCGGGTGTGGTGACGGCTGTCATCGCATCAGCCCAGCTTGCCGGTGAACTTCTCGAGCAGGGCCCAGGCTTCCTCGCCGTACTTCTGTCGCCATTCGGTGTAGAAGCCGGACTTCACCAGCGTGGCGCGGAAGGCGTCCAGCTTGGGGTCGTTGAACACCAGGCCCTTGGCAGCAAGTTCCGATCGCAGCGAGGCATTGAGTTTGGCGCCGTCCTCGCGCATTTCAAGCGCAGCGCGGTTGAGGTTCCTGGCAATGACCGGCCGCGCCGCCTCGGGGATGCGGTCCCACACCTTCTGGTTGGTCATGCACCACCAGCCGTCCCACATGTGGTTGGTCATCGAGCAGAATTTCTGCACCTCGTAGAGCTTGGCGATCGAGATGATGGCCAGGGGATTTTCCTGCCCGTCCACCACCTTGGTCTGCAAGGAGGAATAGGTCTCGGCAAAGCTGATCGACGCGGGCGCTGCGCCAAGGCTTTTGAACAGCGACGTCCACAGCGGGCTGACCGGAACGCGCATCTTCAGGCCCTTCAGATCGTCAGGCGTGGTGATGGGCTTCACGCTGTTGGTGACCTGGCGGAAACCCGAACTCCAGATCGTGTCCATCGCCAGCAGGCCGACTTTGGGGAACTGGCTGCGCAGGAACTTGCCCAGCTCCCCGTCCAGCGCCTTGTGGACCGCGTCGTCGCTGGGCCACGCAAAACCGATGCCCCACATGGATGAGATCGGCACCAGTTGCGACAGCACGTTGACGCCTGAAATCGTGAAGAACTCCAGCCCGCCGGCGCGCAACTGGGACAGCATGTCGGAGTCGTTGCCCAGCTGGTTGTTGGGAAAGACGTTAATGGCCACCTGGCCGTTGGTTTCCTTCAGGATGCGGTCGGAAGCCTCCATGGCGCGCACGTTCAGCGGGTGCGTGGCCGGCACATTGGTGCCGAATTTGTAGGTGAACTCTGCAGCGTGCGCCGGGCGGTGCAGCATCAATGCAGGTGCAGCGACCAGGGCGGCGCTGCCAATCAGGGCTTGTCGACGGTTGATTTGTTGCACGGTCAGTCTCCTTGGGTGGGTAAAAGTTGCCCCGCGGGCCGGCCCCTGGCCGTGCCTCGCAAAGCTTTGACGAAATAATCTGCCTGGCCCATTTGCCCGCCCTTCAGGGCAATTTCCAGATGCCGCAGGTGGGGCGCATGCGACACGACGCGGCACAAGGGTGCGCCGGGTGCCAGGCGTGCGGCAATGAGCAGCGCATCAGGCGCAAGGTGCTGGGTGATCTGGCTGGACGTGTCCCCGCCGGACAGCAGCAACCGCCCCAGCGGTACGGCACGCAGCGTGCGGTCAACCAGCTGGCCCAGGCGCTGGCCGAGCAGGCGCCCGCCTTCGTGCAGTGCCTGCTCGCGCGTAAGGCCCTGCGCGGCCGAGGCAGCAAGCATCGCCTCGATGCGCGGGTCCTGCGGGCCGCGTGCGGTGTGGAGCATCACGCTCCTGCCGTCCAGCAGGGCCTTGATCACCCGGTCGCCCAGCGCCTTCAGGCTGCCTTGCCAGTCGCTGGCTGCCACCAGCGCGGCAGCATCAACCGGCAGGTCCATGAAGCCTGCGGCGATGGCGGTGTCAACTTGCAGCGCGCTCAGCAGCGACGCGCTGCCCGAGACAGCCAGCACCTGGGGCATGGCCTTGAACTGATCGTGATCTTCGGCAGTGCCTTTCCGGGTGTGGGGCGAGGCATCACGTTGCCCCCACCACTGCGTCATGGCGTATTCCAGGCCCGATGAGCCGATAGCGAAGAGCGGACCATTGCGCCCGGCACACAGCCGCTGCATCAGGCGGCCGACATCGGTCAGGTGCCCGGGCGTGGCGCCATCGAACAGCAGTGCGTCAGGGGCGTCGGCCAGCGCCCGGTCCAGTTCGCTGTCCATCATGTCCGTGCTGCCCGTCAACATGGGCAGCGTGAATTTCGTGATGCGTTGCGCTGTCTGCAAGCCCAGGTGGAGCGCCAGGTCGGCCTCGGTCATGGGCGTGACCGGGTGCGTCCTCATGATGGGGTGGCGGTCCAGGCGGTGAACCTGGCCGTCGGTCCCGGAACGCGCAAAGAGATTGCCGAACAGGCAGTAGCGCCCGAGGGCAGGCGTGCCGGCGACGATGGGGATGACGCCTGCGCCGAAAGCCTCGCGCGCCAGGTCCATCACGCGGCCTATGCTGCCCGTGGCGGGTGAGCTGTCGAAGGTGGAGCACACCTTGTAATGAACCAGCGGTGTGGGCAGCGCGGCCAGGGCGGCGAGCACTGGCGGCAGTTGCGCATCCATTTCAGCCGGCGACATGCCGCGGCTGGCGCCTGCGATCCCGATTGCGTCGAATGGACCCAGGGCGTGCAACTGCTGCGCGCTTGGCACAGCGAGAAAGAGGGCGCAGCGATAGCCGGCGAACGCCAGGACTTCCAGCGCGTCGGTCGATCCGGTGAAGTCGTCGCCATAGAACGCCAGGCGCAGGCCAAGATCGGGTGGAGCAGGTTGATCAGTACGCATGGGACCAGTACGCATGCAACGCTACAGCGAGCCGAAATGAGTCAGTGCCGCACGCAGGGCGGGGTGGGTCTGTGCGTAGCTTTCTAGGTCAACGCCGAGGACTGCTGCCTCCCAGCTCTCCCGCATGCTCGCCACACCTGCAGCAATGCCCCCGGGGTGGCCGATGATGCCGCCGCCTGCCAGGTGCATCAGGTCCGTCGAGTGCAGCTGGGCATAAAGATCCGGCGCCTGGCCGGCCCATTGGCCGGACGAGAAGACCGGCATCAGCGGTGCAAGGCCGGCAAACGGCGCGAGGCAGGCGCGTGCAGAGCGTATGACGGACGCGTCGGGTTCCCAGAACTTGCTGCGGATGCCGTTGACGTGCAAATGGTCCGCACCGGCCAGGCGCCAGAGTTTCTGATACGCCTCGAAGGCAAAGCCCAGCGACTCATCGCGGGTGAAGGCGCCCCAGCCGTTGCGGTGGCCATGGATCGGCACCTGGGTATGCCGCCGCAGGTGGGCGACTCCGGCAAACCCGACCCAGTTCAGGCTGACCATCACGCAGGTGCCGCCGGCCTTCACCACGGCATCGTGGCGGCGCAGCATCTCGTCAATCGAGCCGGAAATATTGATCGCATACATGGGCATGCGCCCGAGCCGGTCGGCGTGCCGGTGGAGCACCGGCATCACCGCCTGCAGACGCTGCTCGAAGGGTGCGTACACGGGGTCGGCGTTCAGCTCGTCGTCCTTGATGAAGTCGATACCGGCAGCACACAGGCTGTCCACCAGTTCGGCCGTTTGCTGCGCGCTCAGGCCGACGCTGGGTTTGATGATGGTGCCGATCATCGGCCGGCCAAACACATGGGCGAGCTTGCGCGTGCCATCAATACCAAACGAGGGGCCGCCAAAAGCGGCGGCGTAAGCGGGCGGCAGGTCGAAGTCCAGCAGGCGCAGCCCGGTGATCTCGCCCAGCTCAAACAGGTTGCCGGCCATGGTGGCCAGCAGGCTGGGCAGGTTGGTGCCCACGTTGTCCACCGGGAAGGCGATCTCGACGTGCGCCCGGTGGAACACGCCGTCATGCGGCCGGCGGTCAACCAATGCGCTGGGTAGCGACGGCTGCGTCACGGGCGCCAGCGCATCGACCCGCACCACGCGGGCACGGGAGCGCGTCTTGAGGTCTGCCGTTTCACCCGGCAACGCCATGAAGGTCCCGCTTGACTGCTCGCCGGCAATGACCTCTGCGGCCTGCTCCGAAGGCGTGGAGCTTTCAACAAAGTAGCGCGCCGTAAATTCGGCGCGGGCAGGCAAAAGCGGCATGGTTATGTGAGTTTTTTTATCAGCGTGATGCGGGTGTGTCCCACCTTGTCCCGGTGCAGAGAATAGTTTTGGGCAGGCAACGGGTCAAACGATATAAACTGGAACGAGTGTGAGGAATCCGCACACTGGCTACGGGAAAACCCCCGCTCGTGGCGCAAACATCAGGAGCCGCTACATGGCACTGCCCCGCCCTTCTTTAAATGCATTGCGCGCTTTTGAAGCGACCGCGCGGCTGCAGAGTTTCAGCGCTGCGGCCGACGAGTTGTCGGTGACGCACGGCGCGGTGAGCCGGCACATCCGGATGCTGGAAGAGTCTCTGGGCATACCGCTGCTCAACCGCAATGCGCACGGCACCACATCCACCGAGGAAGGCCAGCGGCTTGCCGAGGGTTTGTCGCGCGCCTTCAGCCTGATCCAGTCCAGCATCGAGCAGGTCAGGCCCGGCTCGTTGACGCTGTCTTGCTCCGAGTCGATCATGATGTATTGGCTGATCCCCAGGCTTGGCCGGTTCCATGAGGAGCACCCTGGCGTCGAGCTTCGCTACAACATGAGCCACGGGGCGGTGGACTTCATGCGCGACAACATCGGCGTGGCGATCCGCTTGTCGAGCATTGCGCCACCACAGGAAGTGGTTCGTACGGATGTGGTCTCCGAATGGATCGGCCCGGTGTGTTCTGCCGGGTACCTGCGCACGCTGCAGCTGGGCTCGGCGGCGGACCTGGCGCGCGCGCGTCTCATGGTGTCCAGAACGCGCCCCAACGCCTGGGCCGACTGGAGCCGCTGCTGCGGTCAGGACCCTGGCGAGTTACGCGTTGATGAAGCCTTTGATCATTTTTATCTGCTGATCCAGGCGGCCAAGTGCGGCCTGGGCCTGGCCAACGTGCCGCGCATGCTGGTGCGGGACGACCTGAACAGCGGCGCGCTGGTGGCACCCCTGGGTTTTGCTGCGGGGCCCAACAGGCTGGAGATCTGGGTGGCGCCCCATTCGAGCCGGCATGCGGACACCATCAAACTGGTGGATTGGCTTGGCGATGAGCTGCGCAGTTCCGAGCGGTAAATGCCTGCGATACTTCAAACCCTGCGGCTCTTGCTGCCCGTAGCTCAGTTGGATAGAGCACCAGCCTTCTAAGCTGGTTGTCACAGGTTCGATCCCTGTCGGGCAGACCATCAATCCACCGCAGTACGCGTTTTGCCTGAATAATGAGGGTTTAGGCTACCTGGTCAAACCATGTTTGAACGCATCAAAAAGGTTTTCTCCAAA
>JACMQX010000200.1 GCA_014376765.1 Ramlibacter sp.
GTCGAACTGAACCAGCCGGTGGTTGTCGAATCCAGGGCCGGCGCGAGTGGCAACATTGCAGCCGAGTTTGTGGCGCGTGCGCCTGCCGATGGCTACACACTGATCGTGTCTGCGAGCTTCATGATCAATAACCCGATGCTGGAAAGCAACCTGCGCTGGGCGCCCAAGGATTTCGTGCCGGTTGGCCGCTTTGCGCTCTCACCCAGCTATTTCCTGGTGCCCGCGACTTCTCCTGCAAAAACGGTGAAGGAGTTTGTTGAACTGGCGAAGAAGGCCAATCCGCCCTGGCAGTACGCCGACGGTGGCACCGGTACGCCGCAGACGATGTCCAACGAGGTGTTCAAGCGGGTGGCCGGCATCGCGCTGGAGCCGGTTATGTACAAGGGGGCGCCGCCGGTCATCCCGGACCTCATCAACGGCATGATGTCCATGACCATCAGCCCGGCAACCGTGGCGATTCCGCACGTCAAGTCCGGCAAGCTGCGGGCCCTGGCCAACATCAGCAGCCGTCGCTCGCCGCAGTTGCCCGACGTTCCCACTATCGGCGAGGCCGGCTTCCCGGAGGCGACGGCGCTGTCCTGGTATGGCTTGCACGCGCCGGCCGGCACGCCGCCTGAAGCCATGCAGAAACTTGAAGCCGCCATGCGTGCCGCCACGGCCACGCCCGAGGTAAAAGGCAGCCTCGTCAATGCCGGGGGAGAAGAAGCTTTCCTGGGCACAGCCGACTTCACCGCCTTCATGAAGTCCGACGCCGAGCGCTGGGAAAAGCTCGTGAAGATGATCAAGAATTAAGGCCGCCATGAGTCTCACCCGACCGGCTGGCGAATTCGCTGCACTTCTGGACAACCTGCGCGACTTCATCGACAACGAAGTCATTCCCTGCGAGGACCTGGCCAACGCCCACGACGGCGAGGCCACGCAGCGCATCGCTGCTGCACTGCAGGTGAGTGCAAAGGCACGAGGCCTTGGCGCACCACGCATGGCCATCCCCGAGGGCGGCCTCGGCCTGTCCTGGGAAGAGTGCTGCGCATTCCTTGAACAAGCGGGCCGCAGCTTCCTCGGCCCCGTCACGCTGCAGTGCGCGCCACCGGGCCAGCCCGACGTAGCGGCGCTGGACAAGCTGGCAAGCCCGGCACAACGCCAGCGCTACCTGGCACCTTTGGTGCGGGGCGACAAGCGTTCGTGCTTTGCAATGACAGAGCCCGCACCCGGTGCCGGCTCTGATCCGCGCATGCTGGCCACCACCGCGCGGCGGGTGGACGACGGCTGGGTGATTGATGGCCACAAGTGGTTTATCACCGGTGGCATGCGCGCGGACTTTGCCATTGTCGTGGCGCGCACCGACGGGGGGGTGTCCTGGTTGATCGTGGACAAAGGGACGCCTGGCTTCGAGGTCGTACGCGACGTGCCGACCATGGAGCCGTTTGATACCGGTGGCCATGCGGAGATCATTTTCAGGAACTGCAAGGTTGGCCCCGATGCACTGGTGGGTGAAGAAGGCAAGGGCCTGGACTATGCGCAGCTGCGGCTGGAAGGGGCGCGGCTGTTCCACTGCATGCGCTTCATCGGGCTGGCCTCCCGTGCGATGACCATCGCGCAGGAATATGCAGGCCGGCGCGAATCCAACGGCGTGCGGCTTGCCGAGCACCAGATGGTGCAGTCCATGGTGGCTGATGCGCACATCGACCTGTACGCCGCACGCCTGATGACGCTGGACGTCGCGCGCATGCTGGATGCGGGCCAGTCCATCCGCCACCACTCCTCCATGGCCAAGGTCTTTGTCTCTGAAGCCGTGAACCGCGTCGCCGACTCGGCCGTGCAGATCTGCGGGGCGCTGGGCGTGTCGGAAGACCTGCCCGTGTCCATGATCCTGCGGGTGCTGCGGCCCTTCCGCATTTATGACGGCGCATCGGAGGTGCATCGTTCGGCCATTGCCAAACGCGCGCTACGCCATGGTTTGTCCGCCTGATTTCTCCAAAAGAAAGCCCTATGTTCGACACCCCGGAACTCAACGCGTTTCGCGAACGCATCCGCAGCGTCCTGCGAGAAAAGCTTCCTGCTGACGTGCGCGAGGCCACCCGCTGTGGCCAGCTCATCGAACGTGACCGGCTTGTCGCCTGGCATGAACTGCTTGCCGCTGATGGCCTGCTCGTGCCGCACTGGCCAACCGAGTGGGGCGGCCAGGGCTGGTCGGTCACGCAGCAGATGATCTATGACGAGGAAGTGGCGATGGCCGATGCGCCCGAGCTCAACAGCGTGACCTTCGACATGATCGGCCCGGTGCTGGTGCGTTACGGCAATCCGGCGCAGCGCAAGCGCTTTCTGCCGGCGATTGCTTCTGGCCGCCAATGGTGGTGCCAGGGGTACTCGGAGCCCAATGCCGGCTCGGACCTGGCGGCTCTCGCCACGCGCGCCGAACGCAGGGGTGACCACTACATTGTCAATGGCTCCAAGATATGGACTTCCTATGCGCAGTACGCCGACTGGATGTTCTGCCTTGTACGCACCAGCCGCGACGGCAAGCCGCAGGAAGGCATCTCTTTTCTGCTGATCGACATGAAGTCCGCCGGCATCACGGTAAGGCCAATCGTGGGCGTGCATGGCTGGGTGGTCTTCAATGAAGTCTTCCTGGACAACGTGGAAGTGCCGGTGGACCAGTTGATCGGCGAGGAGGACAAGGGCTGGACGGTGGCCAAATCACTGCTGGAGTTCGAGCGCCTCAAGCTGGCCCGCATCGGGGAGAACAAGCGCCGCATGGCACGCGCAAAAGAAGCCGCCATGACGCGCACTGACGATGGCGTGCGCATTGCCGATCAGCCCTGGTTCCGCTCGCGCTTTGCCGAGCTGGAAATGCGGCTGATTGCACTGGAGGCTAACGCGGGCCGCTTCATCGCCCGCCAGCAGGCGGGCGAGAAGATTGGCGCCGACGTGTCCATGCTCAAGATGCGCGGCAGCCGGCTGATCCAGCTGTGGGAAGAGCTTACGGTGGATGCGCTCGGCCCCGAGGCCATGCCGTTGTCGCCGGACTGGCTTTACGCGGGCGCCGATGCGCCGCGCCAGGACTCGCTGGCCGGTACCGCTTCGTCGCGCCGGTTCCTGGCGCGTGGTTACACCATTGCCGGTGGCTCCAGTGAGATCCAGCACAACATCCTGGCCAAGCAGGTGCTGGGTCTATGAACAACATCACAAACACCACCACGGGCCTGAACGACGACCAGCAGATGCTGGCCGACAGCGCCATCCGCTATCTCGAGCGTGGCTACGCTGACGCGCAACGCATCGCGTCTACGGCCCACATCCATGGCTGCGACCCGGCCCGCTGGGCCGAGTTCGCGGAGCTCGGCTGGCTCGCGCTGGCAATCCCTGAAGAATCGGGCGGCCTGGGCGGCAGCCTGGCTGACTTCTGCGTGCTGGCCGAGCAGCTGGGCCGGGGCCTGGTGGTGGAGCCCGTGGTCGCTGGTGCCGCACTGGCCGGGATGCTGCTGGCGGACCTGCCGCCGGGTGCCTTGCAGGGCAGCTGGCTTGCCGATCTGGCGTCGGGTGCCAAGCGCCTTGCATTTGCGCCCTGGGAGCAACAGGCACGACACCAGCCCGCAGCCGTCGCGATGCGCGCCGATGCCAATGAAGGTGGCTGGTCGCTGCAGGGCGGCAAGAGCCTGGCGCCGGGCGCCGCCGGTGCCGATGGCTTTTTGCTGGCTGCGCGTACGGGTGGCGGCACCCTCGGTTTGTTTCTGGTGGAAAGGCAGGCGCGTGGCCTGCAGGTGGACGCCTGCGCTCTCTACGACGGCCGGCACGCTTGCGCGCTGCGACTTGAGGGCGTAACGGATGCGAGCCTGCTGCATGAAGGCAGCGATGACGAGATCCTCCAAATCATCAACCATGCGCTCGACCGCGTGACTATTGCGCACGCCGCCGAGACCGTGGGCACCATGGCCCAGGCGCTTGACATCACGCGTGACTACGTGGGCACGCGCAAGCAGTTTGGCAGAGCCATTGCGACCAACCAGGTCATCCAGCACCGCCTGGTGGACCTGTTCGTGGAGATCGAGGAAGCCCGCTCACTGGTGCGCGCGGCCTCTTCGGCGCCAACGCCGCGCATGGCTGCTGCTTGCGGTGCCTATATTTCCCAAGCCGCGCGCCATGTCTGGGAGGAGTCCATCCAGCTTCACGGGGCCATCGGCATGACGGAGGAATACACCATAGGCCGCTATGTACGGCGTCTCGCATTGGCGGCATCCCTCTACGGCGATTCGCATCATCACCTGTCGCGTCTGGCCGCAATTTCCTTGGGAGAGCCTGTATGAATTCAAACTCACAACCCCCCGTTATCGTGACGCGCGAGGCCGGCGTTCTCCAGCTGGCCATCAATGCGCCCGAGGCCCGCAACTCGTTGCAGGCGCCCGGTGTGATGGACGCGCTGCTGGCTGGTCTGGATGAACTTGAGCAAACGCCATCGCTGCGCAGCGCCGTCATTACCGGCGCCGGCGGTGCGTTCAGCTCGGGCGGCGACCTGCGACAACTGTCCGCGGGCAGCGAGGCTGAAGTGCGCGCGCGCATGACGCGCAACGCCTGGCTGTACCGGCGCATCGCACTTTCCGACAAGCTGGTGGTAGCCGCGGTCGACGGGCCCGCCTATGGCGCGGGACTGGGCCTGGCAGCCTGTTGCGACCTCGTCGTTGCTGGACCAACGGCAGCGTTCTGCTGCGCCTTCACGCGCGTGGGCGCCATGCCGGATGCGGCTTTGTTCTGGTCGCTACCCGCACGGGTGGGCGTGGCCAATGCGCGGCGCCTGATGTTGATGGCGAAAGAAGTCCGCGGCGCCGAAGCTCTGGCGATGGGCCTGGCCGACGAGTACGTGGCCGATGGCTCCGCGCTGCCCGCCGCAGTGGCCCTGGCCACGCAATTGGCGCAAGGACCCAGCCAGGCCTATGGCCGTATCAAGGCCGGGCTGCGCCAGTCGCCCATGTCGCTGGAACAGGCATTGGGTTTCCAGTTGGACAACGCGCCCGGACTCTTTGCCAGCGCTGACTTCAAGGAAGGTGCGGCTGCGTTCTTTGAAAAGCGCAAGCCGTCGTTCGGCAAGGAGCTTGCGTCATGACCAGAGACCCCCAGGCAGACGCCCCGCTGGCGGGACTGCGCGTCATCGAATTCGGCCAGTTCATCGCCGCCCCTGCAGCTGGGCAGATGCTGTCCGATCTGGGCGCGGACGTGATCAAGGTGGAGTCGCCTTCAGGCGATGCAGCGCGCGCTGTCGGCTGGGCGCAGGACGCTTACGGGCCGATGTTCACCGCCTACAACCGTGGCAAGCGCTCGGTGGTCCTCGACCTGCGCCAGGAGCGCGCAAAAAAACAGGCGCAGCAACTCGCCTGCGGTGCCGATGTAGTGCTACAAAACGCCCGCCCCGGTGCGATGAACAAGCAGGGCCTGGGTGCGGCTGCCCTGATGGCTCTGGCACCACGCCTTGTGTACGGCCAGGTCAGTGGTTTTGGCCAGGACGGACCGGCCAGCGTGCGCGCGGGCTTCGACATTGCCGCGCAAGCCGAAAGCGGCATGATGAGCCTCAACGGTGAGCTCGGTGGAGCGCCTGTGCGCGTGGGCTTTACCGTCGTGGATGCGCTGGCGGCGCAGGTGCTGACGAACGGCGTACTCGCCGCGCTGGTGCGCCGGGGCGTTACTGGCAGGGGGGGGCTGGTAGACGTGTCACTGATTGACGTCGCCGTGAATGCCTTGTCCAACGCATGGGCCGAGTACCGGCTCAGCGGCAAGATGCCCCTGCGGCGCGGCAACGGCCAGGCAACATCGGCACCGGCAGCCGACGTGATCCGGACGCAGGACGGGATGGTTGTCGTCTCGGCCTACACGGAAGAGCATTTTCCCAAGCTTTGCGCTGCAATCGGCAGGCCTGAAATGGCTGCAGACCCGCGGTTCTCGCGTAACAAGGCGCGCGTGGAAAACCGCACGGCCCTCATCGACATGCTGGGCCAGGCCATGGGTCACATGAGCTCCGATGAAGTCTGCAACCTGCTGGCCCAGGCGGGCGTGGTGGCAGGCGCCATCCGTAACATGTCGGAAGTACATGCGGGCCGCGCGGGGGTGTCGGCAGACCTCTTTGTGCAGGTGGCGGCAGACGGCCGCGCTCCGGTAGAAGTGCCCGGGATGCCGATGACCATTGACGGCGTCGTGCGCAAAGCGGGCAAGCTGCCCGGCCT
Organism: Ramlibacter sp.; assembly: GCA_014376765.1. Taxonomy (GTDB): domain Bacteria; phylum Pseudomonadota; class Gammaproteobacteria; order Burkholderiales; family Burkholderiaceae_C; genus JACMQX01. Next base: position 6,210 of record JACMQX010000200.1, read on the forward strand.
TGGCGAGCATACGGATGAGGTTCTTGCTGCGCTGTAAGCCGGGGGCCAAAGTGCCAGACCGAACTCCATGAATGCGCGGGCAGATCACATTTTGAACGAGGCTTTGGCACTACCTGCCGATGAACGCTCGGCGTCAAGCTCCGTAGACGTGTCATCTCGAGCACTTTTACGTTCGATGTCTAACGTCGAAATTCAGCGGTCCCTGCAGGCGGTCCGATGGAATGACCTGTTAACCGTGGACGATGACCAAACAATTTCGTCACTTCCAATTCAGGTTGAGTTTTCTGTGCGTAGCGGCGCAATCGCGCAGGTAAAGATTAATCAGGCTCTGATACGGAATTCCAACTTCTTCCGAAATCGATTTGAAATAACCAATGGACGCTTCGTCCAGACGAATCGTTATCTGTTTCTTGAGCTGCGAGGCATATGGATTTTTCCTGGCCGCTGAGAAGTCATACTCTTTTCGCATACTGCACCTCTACGGAGAGCCGTACAAAATCGCAAGGCGCCGATTTCCGAAACGCCGGCGGCGCCCTGCCGTTGTCAGCTTTGCGAGCGATTTGATCCGACCAATAAAAGCCATGAGCCTCACGTGGCGCGCGCGAGTGCTTCCACCGCCCGCTGCACGCCGCCCTGCCCCACCGGGATGCCCTGCGTGCGCAATGCCGCTTCCACCCCCGCGATCGCGCCGAGGATCATCGCGACGTTGCAGTCGCCGAGGTGTCCGATGCGGAACGCGCGACCCGACATCGGCCCGAGGCCGCCGGCAATCGCGACCTGGAAGCGCTCGCGCGCGACGGTGCGCAGCGCCTCGATGTCGGTGTCGGGCCGCACCGTGATCGTGGTGACCGAGACTGATCGCGTTGCGGGGTCGACGGCGAGAAAGTCCAGGGCACCACCCTCTTTCCAACCTTCAACCGCGGCATGCACGGCGCCGGCCACCAGCGCGTGCCGCTCCCACACTGCGGGCAAGCCCTCTGCGAACAAGAGCCCAAGTGCTGCTTCCATCCCGAACAGCAAGTTCATGGGTGGGGTGCCGCAAAATTTCATGTAAGACAGGGCACTCTTTCTCCGCGCCCAGTCCCAGTAGAAACGCGGCGCCTTGATGTCTTTCGCGTGCGCCAACGCGCGGGCGTTGACCGCCGTGAAGCTCAAGCCGGGCGGGCACATCAGGCCTTTTTGCGACGCGCCGATGGCGACGTCAACGCCGAGTGCATCAAAGTCGAACGGACAGGCGGCCACCGACGCGACGACGTCGGCGACAAACAGGGCGGGATGGCCAAGCCGGTCCAGCAGCGGCCGGATCGGCGCCAGGTCGGTGGTGACGCTGCTGGCGGTGTCCGTGTGAACAACAAAGACAGCGCGGATCGTGTGAGCCCGGTCCGCGCGCAACGCTTCTTCCAGTGCCTGAAGATCGACAGGACAGCCTTCGCGCCAGGGTGTGCGCACGACCTCTCGTCCGAGCGCCTCGCTCTGCACGGCCCACGATTCGCTGAAGTGGCCCGTGCCGCAGACCAGCACCGTCTCCCCGACAGCCGCGACGTTCTCGATTACTGCTTCCCAGCCGCCATGGCCGTTGGCGGCGTACATGAACACGTCCGCTTCACGCGTGTGCAAAAGGCGCTTGAGGCCGCCCTCGCACGCGGCAATGGTCGCGTCAACGCGCGGGTCGGCCAGGTCCATGGGTTGCTGGGCCATTGCATGCAGCACAGCGTCCGGGATCGGCGTCGGGCCGGGAGAGTGGAGGAGGCGGCGGCCAGGGATTCGGGGTGCGGTCATGGGATGGATCGTAGCGGCAACCAAACATCCGGGTGAGCGCCGCCATGACGGAGGCGCACAACTCTCCAGTGCTTCCCGTGTCATGGAAGTTCAGTCCGGAACTACCCGCCAGATCTCGCCATCGTCATTCGCGGTGTAAAGGTTCCCGTCAGGCCCCTGCACCAATGCACGGGTTCGCGTGGCAGGCAGTTTCACGGTCGCATCGGCCACCGTCATTCCGCTCGCGTCCAGCTGAAGCGCCACGATCCTCTGACCGCCCATCAGGCTCACCAGCAAGCGCCCGCTCCAGGCCTTCCACGCATCCCCGCCAACGAACAGCGCGGCGCTCATGCCGCGGCCACTGCCGTTGTGGACCCAGCTCGGGCGCATGGCTTCGGGGAAGCGCTGCGTGTCTGTCATCGGCATGGTGGTGGGGTCGCCCGCGTAGCCGCAGTAGTCGTCGGGGCAGCGCAGGTTCGGCCGCTTCTGCGGGTCCCATCCAGCATTGCCGCCGGCCACCAGCGGGGTCACCTCGTCGCTGTGGTTCGGCCCATGTTCGGCGGTGAATGGCTGGCCGGCGTTGGGTTGCCCCGCCGGCCGGAAGGTGATGCCCTGCACGTTGCGGTGGCCGTAGGTGAAGATGCGCGGGTCGCCACCGGCCGGCGTGTTGTTGCCGGGCGCCGCAGTACCGTCGCGGTTCACGCGCAGTACCTTGCCTCCTATGCGCTTGAGGTCCTGGGGCAGTGTGGCGTTGTGGTTGTCTCCGCTGGTGACCCACAAAAATCCATCCGGCCCGAAACGCACGGCGCCGCCGCTGTGGGAGCCGGCGCCACCCACGCCGTTAGGCAATTGTTTGAAGGCGATATCTTCGATGATGTCGCTGCGCCGGCTCACGCTCGTGGCATCGGCGTTGAGGGTCAGGCGCACGACGCGGTTGGTGGCCGGCGTGCGCAGGTTGGAGGTCATGAACACGTAGATGTCGCGTTTGCCCTTTGCAAAATCGGGATCGACCGCAATGCCATGCACGCCGCTTTGCCCCTGGCAAAACACATCAGGCGCCACGAGCGCCGAGCCGCTGATGCCGAACAACCGCACCACCTTTCCGTCGGCCAGGCGCGCCGACACGCCGCGGCACTTCTCGGTAAACAGCATGACGCCATCAGGCGTGAAGGCGATGTCCCAGGGGTTTTGCAAGCCGCTCATGACGACGGTGCGGGTGAGCCGAGGCGTCTCGGCCGATGGCGCGGCAGCCGACGCGGGCAGTGAGACCGCTGCCAGCGCGATGCTGGCGCCACAGATAATGCCGGCCAGGGTAAACGCAGGGAATTTGGACATGCGGTTTCCATTCATCTCGATATCGACGCGGGAGTGTGCGGCGATTGGCGTGAACGAGCCATTCGCCGCCTGCTGAGTCTGCCATTGTTGTTGCCGTGTCGGCCCTGCAAGGGCATTCCAGTCGGAGCGCCGGCGTAGGACACGCAGGACACCGGTATGCGAGGAGCTCTGGCAAGTGCGGCGCAAACATTGGTTGACCATCAGGTCAGCCGGCTGGGTCTCCCGACTCATCGCGCACGGCCCACCCCATCTCCAACTTTGTCCGTAACCGCGATAAACCGCTCAAACCATGAACCGACGCCTTCTTTCTCCCACGCTCGCCATCACTGCCGTTGCAGCGGGTGCTTTGCTGCTCACCTTGAATGCCTCGGCCAAAGACAACACGATGTCCCAGACGGGCACCAAGTACAAGGCCGATGCCGATATGCAGTCGGTCCTTGATGCCCTGGGCGCGATGAATCCAAAGCCGATGGAGACGTTGGAGCCGGCTGAAGCGCGCAAGGGGCCCACGCCGACCGATGCGGTGATGGCCATACTCAAGCAGAAGGGCAAGTCTGTCGACCCTCAGGCGCTGGTGCCTGGCGTCACAAGCAAAGACACCACGCTCCCCGGCCCGGCCGGCTCGCTGCCCGTTCGCATCTATACCCCCGAGGGCCAGGGCCCGTTCCCCATCGTTGTGTACTTCCACGGGGGCGGCTGGGTGATCGCCAGCAAGGAGGTCTATGACGGCGGGGCACGTGGCCTGGCCAGGCAGGCCCAGGCGGTTGTGGTGTCGGTGGACTACCGGCTCGCGCCCGAGGCGAAATTTCCAGCCCAGCACGACGACGCGCTCGCTACTTACAAGTGGGCTGCCCAGAACGCAGCCAGCATCAACGGCGACCCCAAGCGCATGGCGCTGGCCGGCGAAAGCGCGGGTGGCAACCTGGCTATGGCCACGGCCATCGCGGTGCGCGACCAGGGCCTGACCCCGCCCCTGCATGTGGTGACGGTCTACCCGGTAGCGCAGGCCAGCAACCTGTCGACGCCGTCGTACATCGACAGCGCCACAGCCAAGCCGCTGAACAAGCCGATGATGGAATGGTTCGCCAGGCATACGTTGGGCAAGGACACGGACAAGAAGGACCCGCGCATTGACCTCTTGCATGCCAACCTGAAGGGCCTGCCGCCGGTGACGCTGATCAACGCCCAGATCGACCCGTTGCGCAGCGACGGCGACATGCTGGCGGATGCGTTGAAAAAGGCAGGCGTCAAGGTCGAGCACAAGATGTACCCTGGGACAACGCACGAATTCTTTGGGATGGCCGCTGTTGTCGCCGATGCAAAAGATGCACAGGCGCTGGCAGGCAGGAATCTGAAGCGGGCCTTCGAGGGCAAGTAACGCCGCTACCGAGCCCGGCAGGTCACCGGGCTCCTGCTCATCACTCTTCGAGCAGTGCCCTGAGCATCCACGCAGTCTGCTCGTGCACCGCGAGGCGCTGTGTCAAAAGGTCGGCGGTCGGCTCGTCCCCCGCCTGTTCGGCCACCGAAAAAATGCCTCTGGCTGTGCGCGCCACGGCTTCGTGCCCTTCCTTCAGGATGCGCACCATTTCCATGGCTTTGGGCGGCACCGTTGGTGCATCAGGGATCGACGCCAACGCGCCGAACTGGGCGTATGAACCCGGCGCAGGGTGTCCCAAAGAACGTATGCGCTCGGCCACGGGGTCGACAGCGTTCCAGAGCTCGGTGTATTGCGCCATGAACATGGCATGCAGCGTGTTGAACATGGGACCCGTCACATTCCAGTGGAAGTTGTGGGTGGTCAGGTACAGCGTGTAAGTGTCGGCAAGAACCCTGCTCAAGCCAGCCGCGATTGCACTGCGATCTTTCTCACTGATGCCGATGTTCACTCCGGGACTGTGAACCTTGCTTTTTCCCGATGCTGCCTTGCTTTTAGCCATGAAACGCCTTTCAGTTGAACTGTGTACTGCCCGCCGAATTTGCGAACCTCTTGCGAGCTTTTTGCCAACTTTCGGCTACCCGCAATTGCATGCTACACAACAATGAATTTTTCAGCCCGGCCCGCCAGTGTTAACCCCGTTTACCCACAGTCACTATTGCTCTTATCCTGCGCACTCTTATTTGTTTAACCGGAGTGCTCATGTTGCGTCGTCGTTCGTCGGTTGCCCTTCTTTCCGCGTTTGCCGCGGCTCCCCTGCTTTGGCCCGCCACAGCCCTGGCGCAGACCGAGCCGCTGCGTATCGGCTTTCTCACCGTTCGTTCGGGCCCGCTCGCGGCCGGTGGGCGGCAGATGGAAGAAGGCATCCAGTTGCTGCTCAAGGAGCGCGGCAACATGCTGGCGGGCCGCAAGGTTGAATTGATCATTGCCGACACGGGTGGCAACCCGGCGGGCGCCAAGAGCAAGACGCAGGAACTGGTCGAGAAGAACAATGTCGCCGTAATCATTGGGCCGTTGGCCACCTTCGAGGCCATCGCCATTGACGACTACATACTGCAGTCCAAAGTGCCGCTGCTCACGCCCACCGCCGCCGCGCAAAACGACCTGGCCCAGCAAAAGAAGAACGATTATGTAATTCACGCAGTGGGCACCGCCGCGCAGCCAATGCTTGTGCGGGGGCAGAACGCCGCCAAGAAACTGGGCATGAAGCGCATCGCGCTGATCGCCGACGACTTCGCCTATGGCCACGAAGGCGCTGCTGGATTCCTTAAGTCTTATGAAGACAACGGCGGGAAGGGCGTGCAGCGGCTCTGGTCGCCGCTGA
>JACMQX010000201.1 GCA_014376765.1 Ramlibacter sp.
GCGGGAGGTGGATGCCGCTACGGGCTTCAAGGAGCTGGTGGTGCGCCGGGCGTGGCCATCCCGCGCGACGGGTAGAGCTTTGGGGTCAGATCAAAATTCAGGACAATGATTTCGACGGAGGGCGCGGTCTCCATCGAAATTTTGCTCTGACCTCAATGCGGCCTCGCGCAAGCCCGTATTCCCTTGTGCAGGTAAAAAGTTCTTCGCTCCGGGCCGCAAATGGGGTCAGAGCAAAATTTCGTTGGTCACCGCGCGCGCCGGCAGCATCACTGTCCTGAATTTTGATCTGACCCCATTTGCTGGGTGCCGGTTGGCGGAGGGTTGTGGTCTTCCGCATGCGCTGCCATCACTTCGTATCCGGCAACTCAATCTTCACTTCCAGCACTTCAAGATTTCCCTGCCGCTCCAGGTTCACCTTGATATCGGCCGGGTTGATTTTGATGTACTTGCTGATCACCGCCACCAGTTCGCGCTGCAGGGCGGGGAGGTAGTCGGGCTCGGCGGCGTTGCGGCCGCTGCGCTCGTGGGCCAGGATGATCTGCAGCCGCTCCTTGGCGACGCTGGCGGTCTTTTTCTTCTCGCCGAGAAGGAAGGACAAGAACGAGGCCATCGCTTATTTCCCCCCGAACAGACGCTTGAGGAAACCGCCCTTTTGCGCATCAATGAAGCGCATCGGCTTGTCCTCGCCCAGGAAGCGGTCGATCACGTCCTTGTAGGCCTCGGACACATCCGTGCCCTTCATGTGCACCGCGGGCGTGCCCTGGTTGCTGGCTTGCAAAACGCTCTCGCTCTCGGGGATCACGCCCAGCAGCTTGATGCGCAAAATATCCTGGATGTCGTCCAGCGACAGCATCTGCCCCTGGTCCACCCGGCTCGGGTTGTAGCGGGTGATGAGCAGGTGCTCCTTGATCGGCTCCTTCCCCTCAATTGCGCGCCTGGTCTTGCTGGCCAGCATGCCCAGAATGCGGTCAGAGTCGCGCACGCTGGAGACTTCGGGGTTGGTCACCACCAGAGCCTCGTCGGCAAAGTGCATCGCCATCAGCGCGCCGGTTTCAATGCCGGCGGGCGAGTCGCAGACGATGTATTCAAACTCCATCGCGGCCAGGTCGTTCAGTACTTTCTCCACGCCTTCTTTGGTGAGCGCATCCTTGTCGCGCGTCTGCGATGCCGCCAGCACAAAGAGGTTGTCGCACTGCTTGTCCTTGATCAGCGCCTGGTGGAGGTTGGCCTCGCCCTGAATCACGTTGATCAGGTCATACACCACGCGCCGCTCGCAGCCCATGATGAGGTCCAGGTTGCGCAGGCCCACGTCAAAGTCAATAACAGCGGTCTTGTGGCCGCGCAGGGCCAGGCCGGTGGCGAAGCTGGCGCTGGTGGTGGTTTTACCCACGCCGCCTTTGCCGGAGGTGACGACGATGATTTTTGCCATGAAGAGATTCCTTGTGGGGTGTCTTGAAATGTGGGGTGGGGGCCGTTGGCTGCGCCTGCCGGCATCAGGTCTTGAGCGCCTCGATCACGAGCCGTTCCTCGCCCGCCTCGCCGGCCAGCCGCACCTGCGCCGCCTTGCCGCGTACGTCTGGCGGCAGTGCAATTTCGCTGGTGCGGTAGATGCCGGCAATCGACATCAGCTCGGGCTCCAGGCTGAGCGCGAAGATGCGCGCATCGCCATTGCCGCGGGCGCCTGCAATCGCCTTGCCGCGCAGCGGCGCATAAACGTGGATGTGGCCATCGGCAATCACCTCTGCGCCCACGTTGACCATGGCCATGACGACCAGGTCGCGGCCCTTGGCATAGACCTGCTGGCCTGACCGCAAGGGCTTGGTGACGATGAGCGCGCCGTGGTGGGGCAGCTCTTGCAGAGGCTTGGGCGCTGTGGCCTTGGGCGCGCTTTTTGATGTCCGCTCGGCAGCAGGTTCAACCAGGATGGCGTCTTGCGCGGCGGCAAGACCGGCCTGCAGTGCAGCCGCCATCTGCGCGGTACTTCCGCCGCGCGCCGCGACGGGTACCACGCGGTACTGGCGCAGCAGTGCGAGCAGGGCGGGGAAGTCGACGTCCAGGTTCTGCGCGGCGGCATCGGCCGATTGCAGGTGCGTGAGGTCGACCACCAGCGGCTCGTTGTCAAAAAAGTCGGGGATGTCGCCAAAGCGGCGGGCCAGGTCGTCTGACAGGGCCGCCAGATCGGCTGATTTCAGCAGCAGGGCGACCAGGGGGAGGGTGGCGCTTTTGATCTCGAACGTGGCAGGGGCGCGTCCTGCGAAGGCAACGGTCATGTACGGGCAGGCTTCACGGGCTGACTAGGAGTGGTACTGCTGCGGGTGCAGCTGGAAAGGGGCGAATGTTAACAGCCGGGGGTGACACTTTTTGTATGCGTGTGCAACGGCTGCCCTCACTCCAACCCTCTCCCGGAGGTAGAGAAAGCCAAATACCTTCTTGCGGAGGCGGTAGTGCTATGTGCCCTCTATCTCGGGGAGTGCGTCATGAGACTTGCGATGAGTCTCTGTCAACAGGTACAACAGCACAGCCATGGCAAACGGCACCAGGTAGTACAGCGCGCGGTAGGTGAGCAACCCGGCCAGCAATTGACCCTCCGGCACCCGGTGTGACAGCAGCGCCACAAACACGGCCTCCAGCACGCCCAGCCCTGCCGGTACATGGGTGATGACGCCCGCCACCGCCGCGATCAGCAGCACCGACAGCACTTCTGAAAAGCCAAGCTCCCGCGGCATCAGCAGGTACACCACGCCACTCATCAGCAGCCAGTTGGCACACGACATCGCGACCTGGAGCAACGCAACGGGCAATGACGGCAAGCTGATTTCAACACCACGCAGCTGCACCACCTTGCTGCGCGACACGCCGCAAATCACCAGGTAGGAAGCCGCTGCGGCCAGCAGCGACATGCCCAGCACCGGCACGCTGGCCTCGTTGAAGTGAATGCTGGACGGCAGCGCCAGGGGCCAGAAGGTGAACACCAGGCCTGCCAGCACCAGGTAACCCAGCCAGTTGGTGATCATGCTCAGGCTGAGGATGCGCGTGACCTGCCCGCTGGACAAGCCCAGCCGTGAATAAAGGCGGTAGCGAAGCGCAACGCCACCCACCAGCGAGCCCAGGTTGAGGTTGAAGGCGTAGCAGATGAAGGTCACCTTCATTACCGTGGCTACGCGCAGCCCGTGCTGCGTGTAGTGGCGGCCTAGCAGGTCATACGTGCTATAGAGCAGGTGGGTGGCGCCCGCCAGCACGGCAGCTGCCATCAAGACAGGCCAGGGATAGGCCCGAATAGCCGCCCACACTTCGCGCCAGTTGACGGTCCCCGCATACCTGAACAGCATGGTGGCAACCACGACAAAAAAAGCCAGAGTCAGCGCCCGCCTTACCCAGGGCCACCAGGAGCCGCCTCCTGCCAGAGCTGAGGTGGAGGCGGGTTGCCGCCCAGCCCCAGACGGTGCAGCGTCTCGTGCCGGCGCCATGCGCCGCAGGTGCTCACTGCCGGGCTGCTGTGAGGGCTTTGCGGTCTTGGCGGCAGGCAGCGCCCGGGTGGTCATCTGGTGTCCGCCTGCTTCATGCCTTGCAGGCCATTGAGCTCGTGCAGGCTTTTCAAGCGCGGGGGGCAACTTGCCGGCTCCAGCGGGGTCAGGCGGGGTGCATGCGCCGGCAGCCAGCCGGCCCACGCCGAGTACCTCCGCAGCAGGTGGAAGACCAGGAAGCTGCGCACGGTGGCCCACAGGCCGGTTTCGGCAGCGTCTTCCAGCTTCACCTCACGGCAGCTGGTGGCCATCAAGGTTTCAAGCCGCTCGCCCAGCAGCTGGTTGAAGGGCTTGTCGCGGACAACAACGTTGGCTTCGAGGTTGAGCGAGAGGCTGAACGGGTCCAGGTTGCTCGAGCCCACGGTCGACCAGCTATCGTCCATCACGGCCACCTTGCCGTGCAGCGGCCGCGCGCAATATTCATGGATACGCACACCTGCCTTCAGGAGGTGGTGGTAGAGCAGGCTGGCCGCGACCTTGACGATGGGCATGTCTGGCTCGCCCTGCAGGATCAGTGAGACCTCAACCCCGCGGCGCGCGGCGCGTTGCATCTCGCGAAACAACCGGTAGCCGGGAAAGAAGTAGGCGTTGGCGATGATCACGCGCTGCCGCGCCCCGCAGATGGCCACCCGGTAGTGATGCTCGATGTCGTCGCGGTGCTCACGGTTGTCGCGGATGAGGAACATGGCGTGGGCGTCACCGGTGTGGGCAAGCGGCCTGGCGGCGCGCGGCGGAGAAGACGTGAAGGTGGAAGACAGCGAGCGCGAGCGCCGGGGCAACCATTGGCGCCTGTCTTTTGGCGCGCCGATCGCGTCGCGGACAAAACGGTGAATCTCGCTTACCAGCGGGCCGCGCAGCTCCACCGCATAGTCCTGTTTGCCCTCGGGGCCGTAGTCGCCCAGATAGTCAGCCGAGTAGTTGATGCCGCCGACAAACGCGGTCTCGCCGTCCACCACCACGATCTTGCGGTGCATGCGGCGGATCAGGTTGGTGCGCCAGCCAAAAAGTTTGGGGCCAGCGTCAAAGGCGCGAATGCGCACGCCAGCTTCCGTGAGTGTGGCGATGAATTCACGCGACAGGTCCGGCGAGCCGAAAGCGTCGACGAGCACGTCCACACGCACGCCCCGGCGGGCAGCGGTGATCAATGCCGTGTGCAGCGCTTCACCCACTTTGTCTTCAAACAGGATGAAGGTCTCGAGGATCACCTCCCTGCGGGCAGAGGCAATGACCTCGAACACCCGCGGGAAAAACTCCTCCCCGTTTTCCAGCAGGCGGATGTCGTTGCCGGCGGTCCAGCGGGCGCTCATAGCTGGATTACCGCCGCCAGGGGGGCGTGGTCCGACAGGTGGGACCAGGGTTTGTTCGGCATCACCACCGGCACATGGGCCGCTGCGTTGCGCACGTAAATCCGGTCCAGGGCCAGCAGCGGCAGGCGCGCGGGAAAGGTCCTGGCCAGCTTGCCGTTGGACAGCAAAAACACTTCATGCAGCGAGCAGGTGTCCAGCACCCGGTGGGCCTGCCGGCGCCAGTCGTTGAAGTCGCCGGCCACAACGAGCGGTGCGTCGGGCGGGACCTCCCGGGCCACCATCTCGCATAGCTGCTGAAGCTGTTGGCGGCGGTGCGATTCACGCAGGCCCAGGTGCACGCAGATGGCATGCACATCGTGTGTGCGGCCGGGCACCTGCATCACGCAATGCAGCAGGCCGCGCCGCTCGGGGCCGCTAATGGACACGTCGTGGTTCTCAAAATGCACGATGGGAAACTTGGACAGCACGGCATTGCCATGCTCTCCCTGCGGGTAGACGGCGTTGCGGCCGTAGGCAAACTGGGGCCAGAGCTCGTCGGCCAGGAATTCATAGTGGGGCGCATCCGGCCAGTCTTTTTGCCGCGTGGCATGCTGCGCGTGGGAGCCCAGCACCTCCTGCAGGAACACCACGTCAGCGCCAACCGCGCGCACTGCATCTCGCAGCTCATGCAGGATGAACTTGCGATTGAAAAACGTGAAGCCCTTGTGGATGTTGACGGTCATCACCTTGAAGGAAAAAGGCAGGTCGGGTGGGTGCATGCAGAACGTGTGGGAAATGCCTACTTTTTTACCCCGCATGCTTTGGCGCACCTGTAGGACGTGGGCCAAAGCAGCCGTGGGCTGCGAAACGTCTTTTTTTTACCGCGCCCCATCTGGTTGCAGGCGTTAACACGTGACAAGCCAAAACCTTTGCCCGAAACTTGTGCGGCATCACCCATCCACAAGGACCTGCTCAGTGACACACGCTTTCCGACTCCACGCCGCGCCACGCCTGGCTGCTTTGTCCCTTGCCGCCGCCGCATTGCTGGGTGGCGGCCCTGCCCATGCCGAAGGTTGGTCGCCTGACGCCTGGTTTGTGCAGGCAGGCTACGGTGCGCACAACATCAATTCGCTCAACGCTGGCGTAGTCTGGCCCTGGAGCTGGAAAAGCCAGGGTGGTGGCTGGGGTGGTTATACCGAGTTGCTGGCCGCCGGCTGGAATGCGGATGCGGTGGGGGGCGGGCGCAAGAGCTTTGCGCATGTGGCCCTGTCGCCAATTTTTCGCTACAGGTTTGAAGGCGGCACCTCACCGTTTTTCGTGGAGGCGGGCATTGGCGTTTCTTACACCGCACCGGTGTATGTGACCAAGTTCAAGACCTTCAGCACCCAGTTCCAGTTTGCCGACACGATCGGCGTGGGCCGCAGCTTTGGCGACAACATGAACCAGGACGTCACGCTGCGCCTGCAGCATCTGTCAAATGCCGGTTTCAAGCGCCCGAATCCGGGTGTTGAATATCTGCAGTTGCGCTACACGCGCAAGTTCTGACGCTACTTGGGCCGGGGTGGTTTAAGGCCTGCGTCCGGCGGAGTCAGTCTGCCCGCGCGCAGGTCCTTCACCGCACGCGCCACGGCCCGCGCGACGTTCAGCACTTCTTCCTGCACATTCTTGTCTGCATCGAACACATCGTGGCTGGTCGCATACGGCTCGTAGTAGCCGATGAAGCGGTCCAGCCGGGCTTTTTGGCCCGCGTCAATAAAGCCCATCCAGTCCAGCCAGTCGCATAGCGCGCGGCGCACGCCTTCAATGCCGGCTACGTCGCCGTGCACCACCACGCCGTAGGTGCGGCCCGCGAGGTGCTTGGGGTAGTCCCAGCCCTTCATCTCGATTTCCTTGGCCTCCGCCGCTTTCTTGCCATGCGTGGTGGTCGGGTCGGGGTTGCCGCCGTCAGCGCAGACCAGGCGGTCAATCATCAGTTTGAGGGGGCTTGTCGCCTGGTACCAGTGCACGGGGGTCAAGAGGATCACGCCGTGTGCGGCGACCCAGCGTTCATAAATCTCGGCCATCCAGTCGCCGGTTTGCCGCTCGGCATGGTTGGGGTAACAGCTGCAGGGCCAGTGGCACAGCGGCATGGCGGTGGACACGCAGCCCTTGCAGGGGTGGATGTGCAGGTCGTAGGTGGAGGTGACGAGGCTCAGGTCCAGCAGGTCAGCCTCTATGCCTTCGCTTTCCAGCACCTGACGCGCCATTTCTGTCATTCGCCAGGTCTTGGAATTCTCGCCGGGGCAGGTACCGTCGTTGCGGGGCGAGCCGCACACCAGCAGCACACGCGATTTTGTTTCTGGCCGGGCCCACTCATCCTGAGCGCGCTTGAGGCGGTCGCTGGTTTCGCGCCATTGCACGGACATGTCATACGTGGGGTCGGCAAATCCTTCACCCGCCTTGGCGGTGATGGGCGCCTTGCGGCCCTCCTGGTAAGCCTGCCAGGCAATCGCCTCGATGCGCGAGATGGCTGCATTTTCGGCCATGAAGGCGGGGTCGTAGAAGGAGGCCATGAAGCGCTCGTGAAAGGCCTCGCGCGCGAGCGGCTTGGGTGCCTGGCCGGTGTGGATCTTGATCATTGCGCGAGTTTAGGCAGCCACCCGCCGTGCGTTTGGGCGCCACCGAACATAGCGGCTGTACATTCAGCGGCATGAAGCTGCTTTACAAATCCGTGCTGCTGTTGCTGGCGGCCGTCCTGTTTTTTGCCTTGGCCGGTGTCTGGGCCAGCTGGGCGCCCGACAAGCCGGTGGACCGGCTCAAGGGCCGCTGGGCGCAGCCGCCTTCGCAGTTCATCACCGTGCAGGGTCTGCAGGTGCACCTGCGCGACGAGGGCCCGCGTGACGACCCGGTGCCCATCGTGCTGCTGCATGGCACCTCTGCCAGCCTGCACACCTGGCAGGGCTGGGCCGGCGCCTTGCGCGGCCAGCGCCGCGTGATACGGTTTGACCTGCCGGGCTTTGCGCTGACGGGGCCCAACCCGCAGAATGACTATTCCGTTGCCGCCTATGTGCGCTTTGTGACCGCAGTGATGGACCAGCTGGGCGTGCAACGCTTTGTGCTGGCTGGCAATTCGCTGGGCGGGCAGATCGCGTGGAGCACGGCGGCGGCGCTGCCGGGGCGCGTCACCGCGCTGATCCTGGTGGACGCGAGCGGCTACCCGCCCGAGTCGGCGACGGTGCCGCCTGACATTCCAATCGGCTTTCAGATGGCTCGCATCGCCTGGCTGCGCCCGCTGATCGAGCACACGCTGCCGCGCGGCCTGGTCGAGCGCAGCGTTCGCAGCGTGTATGGTGACCCGTCGCGGGTCACGCCCGAGCTGGTGGACCTGTACCTGGACATGGCGCTGCGCGCCGGCAACCGGGGCGCGCTGATCCGCCGCATCGAGCAGGGCTATTCGGGCGATGTGGCGCAGATCAAATCCTTGAAAGTGCCGACCCTGATTTTGTGGGGCGGCCAGGACAGGCTGATCCCGCTGGAGTTTGGCCAGCGCTTTGCCCGCGACATTGCCGGCTCGACGCTCGTCGTGTTTGCCCAGCTGGGCCACGTGGGCCACGAGGAGGACGCGGCGCGGACGGTGGCCGAGGTCAAGCGCTTTCTGGGCATGTGATGCTGGCCCGGTGACCGGGGATTTAAATCGGGCGCCAGGTACGGCGGCGGTTATGCTGCGGTTTTTCCAGGAGCCCCCACATGCTGCGTCCGATTCTTGAAACCGAACAGGTTCACCCCGCCATCCGCCAGGTAGTCGCCAGCTGGCAACAGGGCATCGTCCACGAGGTGCAGGCGGCAGTGGCGTCGTACCCGGTGGTGGTGGTCGGCATGCGGCAAAACCCTTTTCCGGCCAAGGCGCGCAAGGCGCTGGACGAGGCGGGCGTGCCCTTCCATTACATGGAATACGGCAGCTACTTCAGCAAGTGGCGCGAGCGCGGGGCCCTGAAGATGTGGACCGGCTGGCCAACCCTGCCCATGGTCTTTATCAAGGGCACGCTGGTGGGCGGCGCCAACGACCTGGACAAGCTGATTGCCAGCGGCGAATTAAAGCAGTTGCTCGGCTTGTAAAAAAGCCCGGCGCTGTTGACGCCGGGCTGTTGTGGGGTTCAACGCGACTTCAGCCCTTGTCACCGTGACCGTGGTGGCCACCATGATGGCGCTCATGGCCCCGCATGGTGTTCGCATCAAACACCTTTTGCTGCTCAGGCGTCAGCGCTGCATAAAAGGTTTTGGTGGCCGTGGCACGCTGGGCCATGCGCGCGTCGCGGTCGGCTTTCATGGCCTGCATTTTGTCAATGCGCAGGGGCGTGGTGAGCTTTTCAAACTCTTCGGGGCTCGGGCGCTGCGGGCGGTTCGCCGGTGGCTGCATGGATGAGGTGAACGTCGTCCATGCGCCTTCCTGCGTCGGCGTCAGCTTCAGCTTGGCCTTCAGGTCGGCCTGGCGTTTGGCCATGTGCTCTTTCATCTTGGCGGGGTCATGCCGGTCCATGTGGTGCATGGGTGCCCTGGCGCCGGCTTGCGGAGCGGCTGGCGGGGTCTGGGCAAAGGCGGTGAAGCCAAGGCCGGCAACCAGGCCGGCCAGGATCAAACGGGTGTGAAGCTGTGTCATGAGAACCTGCTTTCATTTCAGAAGATGCCTGGCCACGGAATTGGCATCAGGTTGAAAGCGAGTGTCTGCCTGCGATGTATCTGGCTGATTGAGGGGGAATGATGGTTTGTAAAGTTCAAGCGCGCGTCATGCCTGCATCCCTTGCCTATGATGGCTGACTGACACCTATGAAACCATGACCACCCTGACCCGCCTGCACACCCGCCGCCTGCGCGATGTTTATCGCTCAGCCGGATGGCCGTTTCTGGACGCAGTAGAGGTCGACCTGCTTGCGGCCGGCCTGCTCGAGCGGCGCATGCTTGGCGGCCGCGCCGGCCAGGAAACGCTGCGCCTGACGGACGCCGGCCTCAAGGTGTTGTCGGACTCATTGCAGCGCAATCGTGCGGCGCTCAACACGCATGAGGCGCTGGTCGAGCGCACCGCGCAGGAAATGGCGCGCGCCGGGCGCATCGTCTGGCGCGGCCTGAGTTTGCGGGCGCGGGTGGACGAGCAATGGATGGTGGCCAGGCCCGACGTGTTCTCGGTGCGGCACACCACGGTGGAGGCTTACCTGTACCCCATCGTGCATGAGATCAAGGTCAGCCGCGCCGACCTTCTCGGCGAGCTGCGCCGGCCGCACAAGGGCCAGGCCTACCGGCAGATGGCGGGCGAATGCTGGTACGTTCCCGCGCAGCGAGCCCGGCCGTAACGCCTTCGCGCGTACCCGTGTCGACCTCCACGCGCTTGACCCACTCCAGCAACGTTTGCGGCACGCAGCCAATCTTTGGCGCAATGGACTCGACTGCCGCCCACAGTGATGGGTACTCCCCACGGTGCTCCTGCACCATCCTCACCGCGCGCTCACGGACTTCAGGTGAAAACTTGTTTGACTTCTTCATGGCTCAATCCTCTCAGAGATTTGAGCCTCCTCAAAAAACGGGGCGACAGCACGGCGGCGGCGATGGGCTTGCTCAGGGATTGCGCGGCCTGGTATCTCAGGTGGGCGCTGTCGATGACGTTCGGATGCATTGCTCTAGCTTTTGGGAAGAAGATGCCGGTCCGTGGGTGCCAGCTTTGCTATATGTGTATTGCCTGTTTAGCGGCTCTTGGCTACCTTCACATACCCCGCTGCCGGCAGGACGAAGCCGATCCGGTGGTCGGCGCATAGTTTCGCGAGTTCTGGGTCCAACTCGATGCCGGGACAGCTGAATAGCAAGCCGTCTTCCTGCAGCAACAAGCCTGCGGGCTTGCCTGACTGCATTTGTAGCAGGCTCAGGGTGTGTGTGGCTTCTGGACCGGCCAGGATAAGCGGTTCGCTGCTGCTGACGCCGGGCTGAACGGCGACATACCCCGTTGCGGCATCACCCACCTGGTAACGGTTGACGCCATCCGGCAAAGTCAGCCGCGTCACGTTCTTAAGGAGCGGCACCGGTGTTTCATGTTGCCAGTCCAGCACAGGCACCACCTGTGCGTCCGGACTGATCAGTGCCACATCGCCGTAGCCGGCGTCTCCACCGGTTAGGCGAGTCAGTTCGCCGCGCAACATGCCCGAGCGGGTGGCGTTATAGGTGAGCGGCTCTTCTCCTGCGCACACGGCCACGATCGCGGCGACGTCCGCGTGCAGTGACAAGCGCTCCAGCGTGCGGATCGTCGGAAAGATAAGAAGGAACGTACCGGCCTTGTGCCGCTCCAGCGCTTCAACCGGGCGCAGCCAGACGGGCTCGAACTGCTCGGTGTCGTCGGCGACCGGTACCTGGCCTTCGGGCATGCGCACCACGAAGAATGCAGTGTCGAAACGCTTCGGGTTGGCCGGGTCGGCAATCCATCGCGCGAAATGGCGCAGCTGGTCAGCGGCAAGTTGCAAGCCACGCGCCGCACATTGAGAGGTGAAGTTTTCGCCGGTGGGCGGAATACGGTCGAGCGCCGCGACGTCCTGCGCATCGGCCATGCTGCCGTCGGCTCGATACGCGAGCAACACACCCATTTCCTCGAAGCATTCGCGGATGGCGGCGATGGCTTGCGTCAGCACATGGCCGGTTTGTTGCGGACGGTGAACAGCGATGCCATGCGCGTCGTGGTCAGTCGGGTCGATCGCGCCGCCGGGGAACACATACGCGCCCGCCGCAAAGTTGGCCTTGTCTGCGCGCCGCGTCATCAGCACTTCGGGGCCGTGGGGCGAATCGCGCAGGAGCAGCATCGTCGCCGCAGGGCGAGGCTTCGGTACCACCCGAGGTGAATGAAGGCGCTGTGATTCCCGGACCATCAGGTGAATGAAACGATGGACTTCCCAAGAATCTCGCGCGCGATGATGATGCGCTGGATCTGGCTCGTGCCTTCGCCGATCTGGTACATCTTGGCGTCACGGTAGTAGCGCTCGACCGGAAAGTCCTTCAGGTAGCCGTAGCCGCCGAAGATCTCGATAGCCTTGTCGCACACACGCAAGCTGGCCTCGGCGGCGAAGTACTTGGCCATGGCGGCTTCCTGCTTGATCGGCATGCCGGCGTCGTACATGCGCGCGACGTTCAGCGTCATCAGCCTCGCAGCCTCGATGTCTGTCGCCATTTCTGCCAGCTGGAAGTGAATGCCCTGGAAAGCGCCGATCGGCTTGCCGAACTGCGTGCGCACTTTTGAATATTCGACTGCCGCCTCATAGCTGGCCTGCGCCAAGCCCACCGACAGTGCCGAGACGTTGACACGCCCCTTGTCGAGCGTGCGCGCGAACTTGCGAAAGCCCGTGCCTTCCTCGCCGACCATGTTGGCCATTGGCACCTTCACGTCCTGGAAGTAGAGCGTGCTGGTGGGCGAGCCGCTCACACCCATCTTCTTGTCGGGTGGCCCGATCTCGAAACCGGGCATGCCCCGCTCCAGGATGAAAGCCGTCACGCCGTTGTCGGTTTTTGCCGTAATGACAAAGGTGTCTGCCACGAAGCCATTGGTGTTGAAGGCCTTGGAACCGGTGATGTACCAGTCGCCGTCTTTCAGCAAGGCACGCGTGGACGGCGCGCCGGCGTTGGAGCCGCCGCCCGGTTCGGTCAGGCCGAACGCCCCGATCTTGCGGCCCGAGATGAGGTCGGGCAGGAACCTGCGCCGCTGCTCGTCGGAGCCGAACTCGCTGATGACGGTCGATGCCAGGCCGATGTGCGCGTTGTACGAACTGCCGACGGCGCCCGAGGCACTGGATATTTCCTCGAGCACGAGGCAGATCGACACTAGGTCGAGCCCCCCGCCGCCGTGCTCCACAGCACTGGAGGCGCCCATGTAGCCCAGTTCCCCGAGCTGTCGAAAGATGTCATGCGGGAACTCGCCGGTCTCATCGATCCGGCTGGCTAGCGGCCTGATCTTTTCGGCGCAGAAACGGCGGATGCCCTCTTGGATGGCGAGCTGGTCTTCAGTCAGAAAGTACTTGTTCATCTAGCCGTTTATAAATGAAATCACAAAAGTAATAGTGGAATGTAAACGGTTTCCACTAGGCAATCCACGAAATGAAATATCGTTGCTAGAATTGAAATGAAGCCGTTATGATGGCCGGGCCGGATCAACACGGCAGAATGCTGTCGCCATGGCATTTGCACGGGCGTCGGTGAAGGAGACAAATGACGGTCAACATGGATTCAAGCGGCCAGCAAACCGGCTTTGCGGCCGATGTTCTGCTCGAACCCGAACACATCGAGTTCCGGAGGCACTTTCGCCGCTTCGTTAGCGAGCGGCTGGAGCCGCTGGCGCTGCAGGGCGAGCGTGACCGGCAGTTCCCGCTCGAGGTCTATAAAGAGCTGTCAAAAGGCGGTTTTCTCGCGCCCGACTACCCCGAAGAACTGGGCGGCGGAGGCGGCGACATCCTTCTCGGCTGCGTCTACTACGAAGAGCTCACGCGCATTCCGGCCGGCGTGTCGGCTGGCGTGTTTGCCCACCAGCACCTGGCCGTGCGACCGCTTTATGAGTTGGGAAGCGATGCGCAAAAGCGCGAGTACATGGTGCCGGCGCTCAAGGCAGAACGCATCGGCGCCTTCGCGCTGACCGAGCCGGACGCGGGCAGTGACGTGCAGGGCATCAAGACCCGCGCACGCAAGGACGGTGCCGGTGGTGGCGACGGCTGGATCATCTCCGGCAGCAAGGTCTACATTACCAACGGCACGATCGCCGACTACTACATCCTCGCGGCTCGCACTTCCCCCGAACGCAAGTCCGACGCGATCTCGCTGTTCCTCGTCGACCGAAATTTGAAGGGCGTCGACGCATCGGCGCTCGACAAGCTCGGCAACCATTCATCGAGCACCGCGCTGGTGTCATTCAACGACGTTCGCGTCGGGGCCGGACAGTTGCTCGGCGAGGTCGGCGGCGGGCTGTCGCAGCTCAAGGCCACGCTGTCGTCGGGCCGCGTGATGCAGGCCACGCGCGGCCTCGGTATCGCGCAGATCGCTATGGAAAAAACATTGAAGTACGCGCAGGAGCGCGAAGCCTTCAACAAGAAGATTGGCCAGTTCCAGGGCGTCGCATTCAAGGTCGCCGAGATGGCCGCACGCATCGAGGCCGCGCGCCTCATGGTCTACAGCGCAGCACGCGACGTGATCTCCGGCAAGGACTCCAACCGTGGCGCGTCCATGGGCAAGTTCATGACGGCCGACGCGGTGATCTACGCGACGCAACAGGCCGTGAACCTGCACGGCGGCTACGGCTACATGGAAGAAAGCGGCATACCCCGCCTGTTCCGCGACGGCCCCGAGTCATACATCGGCGAAGGCACGCCGGAAATCCAGTTGCGCATCATCGCGCGCCAGATGGGGATGCACTGCTGATGGACTTTTTGATCTACGAACAGCAGGACGGCATCGTCACGCTGACCATGAACCGGCCGGAAGAGCGCAACCCGCTGTCCGACGAGTCGCAGTTCGACGAATTCGTGTCGGCCTGCGCGCGCATCCGCGCCGACCTGTCGGTGCGCTGCGTGATCCTCACCGGTGCCGGCAACGCGTTCTGCGCGGGCGGCAACATCAAGCACATGCGGGACAAGCTCGGCATTGCCGAAGGCTCGACGCTTGACATCCAGAACCGAGCATGACGCCGCCGTGCGCGCGCTGGCCACCCCGAAAACACAGCACAGATTGATTTCAGACAGATTGAACGACACCAGGAGACAAGCCATGAAACGACGCCATTCCCTCACCCTGCTGGGGCTTGCGGCCACCAGCCTTTTCACCGCGCACCTGCCTGCAATGGCACAAGCGGACTTTCCGACAAAGACGATCCGCATCGTCGTGCCCTACCCACCCGGCGGCGCCACCGACGTGTCGGCACGTCTGCTCGCGGGCGAGATGACCAAGCTGCTCGGCCAGAGCGTCATCGTCGAGAACAAGCCCGGCGTGGCCGGCGTGATCGGCACCGACATGGTCGTCAAATCACCTGCCGACGGCTACACACTGGTCTTCGGCGGCCCGGGAAACCTGACGCTGCGCCCGATCATGGACCCGAACCTGGCCTACAAGGTCGAGAAGGACCTTGCCGCCATCAGCCATACCGTCACCTATGACCACCTGCTGCTCGTGCGCAATGGCCTGCCGGTGAAGAACGTGCAGGAGTTCATCAAGGTCGCGAAAGAACGCAAGCTGACGTACGGCTCGTCCGGCACGGGCGGCCCGCAGCACCTGGCCATGGAACTGTTCAAGTACATGACGCAGACCGACCTGACGCACGTGCCGTACAAGGGTGAGAGCCCGGCGTTGCTCGACCTCGTCGGCGAGCGCGTGGACGCGGCCATTCTTTCCACCGCTGTCGCGGGCCAGTTGATCAAGGCCGGCAAGGTGCGCGTGATCGCCGCCACCAATCCGTACCGCTCGAAGACCTTCCCCGACCTGCCCACCGTGGCCGAAGCCGGCGTGCCCGGTTATGAAATGGTCTCGTATGGCGGACTGATGGCGCCTGCAGCCACGCCTGTCGCAGTCATCAACAAACTCCAGACCGCCGCGATGGCCGCGATTAAGGTTCCGTCAGTGCAGCAGCAGTTCTATGACGCGGGCCTGTTCCCGATCGGCGGCTCGGCTGCGGATTTCACCAAGCTGCTGCGCAGCGAACGCGAAAAGTGGGCGCCGATCATCAAGAGCTCGGGCGCCACCCTGGAATGAGCGCGGGCATGAGCGGACCGTTCGTACCCGTCGGCGCAGCCGGCAATTTCAGGCTCGACGGCAAGGTCGCCATCATCACCGGTGGCGGCGGCGCGATCGGCTCGGCCACCTGCCGCGTTTTCGCGGGTGCAGGCGCGAGCGTCGCCTGCCTCGACGTGTCGCTCGAGGCAGCGCAGGCGGTAGCGCTCGAGATCACCAAAGACGGCGGCCGTGCCGTTGCGCTGGCCTGCGACGTTGCATCGGAAGAATCCGTCAACAAGGCGGTGGCAGATGCGGTGGCCGCGCTCGGCAACTGCAACGTGCTCATGCACTGCGCCGCTATGCTCGACAAGACCGCGAAGATCACCGACCTCAGCCTGGCCGAGTGGAACGAGGTGATCGGTACCAACCTGACCGGCGCTTTCCTGGTGAGCCGCGCGGCGCTGCCGCCGATGATCGCGGCCGGTGGTGGCTCGATCATCCACATTGCGTCGATGCACGGGCATGTCGCGCGCGCGGGCCGCGCCGCTTACGGCACGACCAAGGGCGGCATGATCATGCTGGCCAAAACGCTGGCCGTGGACCATGCGCCCGACAACATTCGCGTGAACACCATATCGCCCGGCGGCATCGAGACGCGCCGCACCGCCTTCCGCTACAAGGACGACCCTGAAGGCAAACGCCAGACGGTCGCCCGCTATCCGCTGCTGCGCTACGGCCAGCCGGTAGAGATCGCCAACACTGCGCTGTTCCTGGCGAGCGACGCCTCGTCGTTCATGACAGGCACGGACGTGGTGGTCGACGGCGGCTTCACCACCCTCTAGAACTCCCTCAAAAAATACGCAAGGCACGACATGAAAGCAGACTTCGGCGCACCCACCAACGCCAGCACACCGCACTCGCCGCTTGGCCACGAGACACGCCGCATCATCGTCGGCGACGACTATGTCAACACCGCGCTGCAGAGCACACCGTTCGACGCGGAGTGGCAGGCTTACCTCAACAACCAGCTGTGGGCCCGCACCTGGGCGCGCGGCATCATCAGCCACCAGGAATACAGCCTGATCAACCTGGCCATGCTGGCCGGCCTTGGCCGCATGGAAGAGTTCGAGCTGCACTTCAAGATCGCCATCACGCGCACAAAGCCGCCGCTTGAAAAAATCCGCGAACTTTTGCTGCACATCGGCATGTACTGCGGCATACCCGTGGGGCGCGACTGCTTCGTGATTGCGCGACGCCTGCTCAAGGAACACAAGATTGACCTGTCCGTGCTGGAAGAAGGCAAGGGCCTTGCCAAGTCCAAAAGTAAAGCCGCCGCAAAGCCCGGGAAATCCGCCTTACGCGCACCCGCAAAAACATCTACAAAAAAGAAAAGCTCCGGGAAAACTTCCAAATGATGAACCTGCCTTACGGTGAACTCGCGGTCGGCCAGAAGGCTCGCTCGCGCGGACGCACCATCACCGAGACCGACGTCGTCAACTTCTGCGGCCTCACCGGCAACTGGCTCGAGATCCATTCCAACGCCGAGTTCTCGAAGAAGTCGATGTTCGGCCAGCGCGTGGTGCAGGGCGGACTGGTGTTCGTGATCGGCAATGCGCTGTTCGGATTCGACTCTGCGGTGGTCGAGGCTTTCTACGGCGCCGACAAGCTGCGCTTCCTGAAACCCACCTTCATCGGCGACACGATTCATGCTGAAAGCGAAATCATCGCCACGCGTGACAAGGGCGACAAACACGGCATCGTCACGGCTCAGCTGTGGGTCGTGAACCAGCGCGATGAGAAGGTGCTGAGCTGCGAGTTCACGCTGCTGATCAGGCGCGAGCGGCTGATCGTTGAATGAATTTTTGATTTTGAACCAGAGACTTTTGAGCAATGAATTTCCTCACCGAAGAACAGCAAATGTGGAAGGACACGGTTGACCGTGTCATGCAGGAAGAGATCACCTGCGAATACGTGCGCAAGTGCGACACCGAACGCAACTACCCGTACGAGGCTTACGAAAAAGTCGCGAAGATGGGCTGGCTGCGCCTTCTCGTGCCTGAAGAAAACGGCGGCGACGGTGGCACCATCTTCGACTACGCGCTGATGTG
This sequence comes from Ramlibacter sp., assembly GCA_014376765.1. Lineage (GTDB taxonomy): Bacteria > Pseudomonadota > Gammaproteobacteria > Burkholderiales > Burkholderiaceae_C > JACMQX01. Next base: position 17,611 of record JACMQX010000201.1, read on the forward strand.
CGAGGGCCTGGCACGCTACGGTTTCGACTTTGCGACGGCCTTCATGGTGTCAACCTTCACGGCCATGAACATCTGCAAGTTCGGCACCAAGGCGCAGCAGGACCAGTACCTGCCCGCGTTCATGAAGGGCGACATCCGCTTTTCGATTTCCATCTCTGAGCCCTCTGCCGGCTCGGACGCGGCGAACACGAAGACACGGTCCGAAGAGACACCCGACGGCTGGAAGATTACCGGGCAAAAACTGTGGTGCTCGGGTGCCGCAGCGAAAAACGTCGTTATCGCCATGCTCACACGCAGTGACAAGGCAGCCGCCAAGCACAAGGGCCTCACCGTCCTGCTTGTGCCCAACGACACCAAGGGCCTGGACATCCGCAAGTTGCCGACCATGGCCCGGCGCGCAACAGGCACGACAGAGATTTTTGCCGACGGTGCTGTGGTGCCCGCGGCCAACGTACTCGGCCAGCCGGGCGACGGCTGGATGATCATCACCGATCACCTCGAGCTGGAGCGCATCGCCGTTTCTGCCGCCTATGTTGGCAATGCGCAGCAGGCCGTGACAGACGCGATCAGGTATGCGCACGAACGCATCCAGTTCGACAAGGCCATCTACGAGTTCCAGGTGATCCGCCACATGCTTGCCGACATGCAGACCGCCGTCGATGCGGCGCGCCTCATGGTCTACCGTGCGGCCGACATGGCGTCGCGCGGGCTGCCATGCCAGCGTGAGGTCTCCATGGCCAAGCTGATGGCGTCGGAGACACTGCAGACCGTCACGCGCAACGGCATGCAGATCCTCGGCGGCCACAGCATGCTGCCCGAAGCCGACATGGAACGCTATTTCCGGGAGGGCATGCAGTCCACCATCGGCGGCGGCACCTCGCAGATCCAGCGCACGCTGATCGCCAAGTCGCTGAGCCTTTGATGACAGACTCCGCTTCGCCAAACACCACCGTGAAAGCGCCGCTCGCTGGAGTGCGCGTGCTCGACCTCACGCGCATCCTGGCCGGCCCCTGGGCCACGCAGAACCTCGCCGACCTCGGCGCCGAAGTCATCAAGATCGAGAACCCGCAGGGCGGTGACGACACGCGGCAGATGGGCCCGCCCTTCGTCCGGGACCAGCACACCGGCGAGAACGCCGACGCCGCTTACTTTCTTGCAGCGAACCGCGGCAAGGAGTCGGTGGCCATCGACATTGCCACGCCCGAAGGCCAGAAGCTGGTGCGCGCGCTGGCTGCAAAGTGCGACGTACTGGTTGAGAACTTCAAGGTCGGCGGCCTCAAGCGCTACGGCCTTGACTATGAAAGCCTGCACAGGGAACTGCCTCAGCTCATTTACTGCTCCATCACCGGCTTTGGGCAGACAGGCCCTTACAAGCAGCGCGCGGGCTATGACTATTTGATCCAGGGCATGGGCGGCCTCATGAGTGTGACGGGCGAGCCCGACCACAAGCCGGGCGGCGGACCGCAGCGCGCCGGCGTGGCGCTGGCCGACATCATCTCAGGCATGTATGCGGCGCTCGGCATCGTCTCTGCACTGCGCCACCGGGACGCGGGCGGTGGAGGCCAGCAGCTGGACATCGGCATGCTCGACGTGCAGGTCGCCGTGCTCGCCAACCAGTCGATGAACTTCCTCACGACCGGCGTGGCGCCGCAGCGCATGGGTAACGGCCACCCGAACATCGTGCCCTACCAGTACTTTCCGGCAACGGACGGGCAATTCATTCTTGCCGTGGGCAATGACGCGCAGTTCCGCAAGGCGATGCAGGTGCTGGGCCTGGCTGACGAAGCCACGGACCCGCGCTTCACCAACATTTCATTGCGTGTGAAGAACCGCGAAGTATTGCTGGCGATGATGGCCGAGCGCACGAAGACGCGCAGCATCGACGACTGGGTTGCCGCGATGGAAGCCGTCGACGTGCCCTGCGGCCCGATCAACACCATCGACCGCGTTTTCGCCGACCCGCAAGTCAAAGCCCGAGGCGTGCAGATGTCGCTGCCGCACCAGGCCGCGGGCAACGTGCCGTCGGTCGCGAACCCGATGCGATTTTCAGAAACACCGATCCGCTATGACGCCGGCCCTCCCGTGCTCGGCCAGCACACGCATGAAGTCCTGCGCCGCGTGCTCGGCGCGAGTGACGGCGAGATCGAAGGCTGGAGCGCCGCGGGAATCATCAAGGAGACACCATGAGTAAAGAAGCACCCAACGTTGGGCAGGAACAGGGCTGGGACGACGTCAAGGTGCAAGGCACCGGCTGGTACTGGGACGACCTGACAGTCGGCCAGCGTTTTCGCACCCTCGCCCGCACGATCACCGAAGCCGACATCACGATGTTCGTCGGCGTGACGGGCATGGTCGAAGAAATGTTCACCAACGTCGAGTACATCAAGGCCGAGTCGAAGATCGGCGCGCGACCTGCGCCAGGGTCGATGGTCTATTGCATCTGCGAAGGTCTGCTGATGCAGTCGACCATGCAGCGCACCGGCATGGCGTTTCTTGAATGCGACCTGCGCATCCTGAGGCCCACGGTGGCCGGCGACACCATCCAGGTGCAGGCCGAGGTAGTGGAGGCGCGTGGTACGAGCAAGCCTGGCCGCGGCCTGGTCCGCACCTTCAACCGCGTCGTGAACCAGCGCGGCGAAGTCGTCGCTACGTACAACCCCTTGCGCATGGTGAAGGGACGGCCGCAGTAGAACGGCTGCGGTACGGCTGCGCTTCACCTTTAGTTTTTTTGATAACCCGTTAGGAGACAAACCATGAAACTGCTGACATCGCTGAAGGCACTGCTGACCGGAGGAGCACTGCTTGCGCTTGCCACCGCGTCACTCGCACAGACCGCTGCGACCTTCCCCAACAAGCCGATCCACATCGTCGTGCCCTTTGCAGCCGGCACCACGACTGACCAGGCGGCGCGCTACATCGGCCAGAAGATCCTCGACCAGTACAAGCAGCCGGTGATCGTCGAGAACAAGGCCGGCGCGAACGGCTTCATCGCGCTGCAGTATTTGCTTCAACAGCCGGCGGACGGCTACTTCATCACCATCGGAACCAACACCACGCATGCGGCCAACGGCGCGCTTTTCAAGAAGGTGCCGTACGACCCGGTCGGCGACTTCGTGCCGCTCACCGGGGTGACGATTGGCGGTGTGGTGCTGGTCGTTGCACCCACGACCCCCGCAAACAACGTGCAAGAGCTGATCGCGCTGGCAAAGAAGAGCGGCAAGATGACCTTCGGCAGCGGCAATTCGTCGTCGCGCGCGGGCGGCGAGGTCATGCGCGAAATGGCCGGCATCGAGCTCACACACGTTCCCTACAAGGCGCTGCCGGCCGCCATCACCGACGTGATGGGCGGGCAGATCGACATGGTGTTCGGCGACGCGCCGGCCGTGATGCCGCTGGTCAGGGCCGGCAAGCTCAAGGCGCTGGGTGTTTCAACTCGTGCGCGCATGCCGGGCTATGAAGAGATCCCCACCATCGCCGAGCAGGGCGTCAAGGGCTATGAAACCAACGGATGGCTCGCAGCCTTCGCGCCCAAGGGTACGCCGCCCGACGTGGCCGACAAGCTGAGCAAGATGATTGCCGACATCATGCGCACGCCCGAAGCCGAAAAGTATTTCGGCGCCAATGCATGGAAGCCGATCCCCATGACGCGCGCCGAAATGGCGGCCTTCCAGAAGACCGAGATCGCCCGCTGGGCACGCCTGGTCAAGAGCGCCGGTATCGAACCTGAATGACGCAGGAGTGATCATGAACAAGCACAACATCACACGCCGCCTCGCCATCAACACCTTATTGGGCGCCGCTCTGGCCGCCGCAGCCTGCGCGTCTTTCGCGCAGACCGCTGCGACCTGGCCCAACAAGCCGGTGCGCATCATCGTGCCGTTCGCAGCGGGCACGACGACCGACCAGGCCGCGCGCTACATCGCGCTGAAGATGAGCGACATCACGAAGCTGCCGGTCGTCGTCGAGAATAAGGCGGGCGCCAGTGGTTTCATCGCGCTGCAGTACGTGCTGCAGCAACCGGCCGACGGCTACACCTTCGTCATCGGCACGGTGACCACGCACTCCGCGAACCTCGCGTTCTTCAAGAAGCTGCCATATGACCCGGTGGCCGATTTCGTGCCGCTGTCCGGCGTGACCATTGGCGGCGTCGTGCTGGCCGTCGCGCCGTCGAACCCTGCCAACAACGTGCAGGACCTGATCGCGATGGCGAAGAAGAATCCGGGCAAGCTGACCTTCGGCAGCGGCAACTCGTCGTCACGCTCCGGCGGCGAGATCCTGAAAGACCTGGCCGGCATCAACATCGTGAACGTGCCCTACAAGGCGTTGACCGTGGCGATCACCGACCTGATGGGCGGCCAGATCGACATGGTGTTCGGCGACGGACCGGCCGTGCTGCCGCTGATTCGCTCCGGCAAGCTCAAGGCGCTGGGCGTTTCTACCGTCGGCCGCATGCCGAGCGCAGAGGAAATCCCGACCATCGCCGAACAGGGCGTGAAAGGTTACGAAAGCACCGGCTGGCTGGCGGCGTTCGCCGCCAAGGGCACGCCGCCCGATGTGGCCGACAAGCTGGGCAAGATGATTGCCGACATCATGCGCACGCCTGACGCAGAGAAGTACTTCCTGTCGAATGCATGGAAGCCGATCCCGATGACGGGTGCCGAGCTGGCTGCATTCCAGAAGGCAGACATCGCGCGGTGGCAGCGGATGGTCAAAAGTGCCGGCATTGAGCCTGAATGACCGCTGCAGCGATCATGAACCCACTACGCATCACACGCCGGCTGCTCGTCGGCGCAGCGCTCGCATCCGCAGCCTGCGCCTCGCTTGCGCAGACGGCGGCGGGTTTTCCCAACAAGCCGATCCACATCATCGTGCCGTTCGGCGCGGGCACGACGACCGACCTGGCCGCGCGGTTCATCGGGCAACGCATGTCGGATATGACGAAACAGCCGGTGGTGGTCGAGAACAAGGCCGGCGCCAACGGCTTCATCGCGTTGCAATATCTGCTGCAGCAGCCGGCAGACGGCTACAGCATCACCATCGGCACCAACACCACGCACGCGGCCAACTCCGCGCTGTTCAAGAAGGTGCCCTACGACCCGCTGGCGGACTTCGTTCCGCTGTCGGGTGTGATCATCGGCGGTTCTGTGCTTGCCGTGTCACCCAATACCCAAGCCAACAATGTGCAGGAACTGCTCGCGCTTGCAAAAAAGAACCCCGGCAAGATGAGCTTCGGCGGCGGCAATTCGGCCGCGCGCGTGAGCGGCGAGTTGCTCAAGGAACTGGGCGGTATCGACATCATCCATGTGCCTTACAAGACGCTGCCCATGGCGATTACCGACGTGATGGGCGGGCAGATCGACATGGTGTTCGGCGACGCGCCGGCCATCATGCCGCAGGTGCGTGCGGGCAAGATGAAGGCGCTGGGCGTGACCACGCGTGCACGCATGCCAGGCTATGAAGATATTCCGACGATGGCCGAGCAGGGCCTGCGCGGCTTTGAGCTGAACGGCTGGCTCGCCGCCTTCGCGCCCAAGGGCACGCCGCCCGATGTGGCTGACAAGCTCAGCAAGATGATCGCGGACATCATGCGCACGCCCGAAGCCGAGACCTTCTTCGGCAAGAACGCGTGGAAGCCATTTCCCGGCACCGGCGCAGAGCTCGGGGCCTTCCAGCGCGCCGAGTTGCAGAAGTGGCAGCGCATGATCAAAAGCGCAGGCATCGAGCCGGAGTGAACACACCGATGGTTCATCACCCCATTCTTGCGGGCAAGCTTGCGCTCGTTACCGGAGCGGCCAGCGGCATCGGCCGTTCGATCGCTGTGGCCTATGGAAAGGCCGGCGCACGTGTGGTGCTGACCGATCGCGTTGAAGGCGCTTGCGACAGCGCGGTTGAAGAGATTGCTGCTTCAGGTGGTACAGCCTGGGGTTTCAAACTCGACGTGACCGACAGTGATGCGTCGGTCGCGCTTGCAGCCAGGGTGCAGCAGGACATGGGCGACCTCGACGTTCTCGTCAACAGCGCCGGCGTCATCATTCGCGAGACTGTCGACAGCCCGCGTGCCCACGACAACATCCGCCGCACCATGGACGTCAACCTCTTCGGCACCTTTAACACGATCCACGCGTGGCTGCCGGCATTGCGCAGAAGCAGGGGCTGCATCATCAACGTCGCGTCCGGCTCGGCGTTCGTTGCTTCGCCGGGCGCGCTCGGTTACTCCGCCTCCAAAGGCGCGGTGAAGATGCTCACGCAGGCCATGGCCGCAGACCTCGGCAAGGACGGCATCCGCGTCAACGCCCTCGCCCCCGGCGTCATCGCCACGCCCATGACCGAGTACACACAAAACGACCCCGAGCGCATGACCCGCTTCCTCGCACGCATCCCCGCCGCGCGACTGGGCACCCCGGATGAACTGGCAGGCCCCGCCATCTTCCTCGCCTCGGACATGGCAACCTACGTCAACGGCGTAACCCTCCCCGTAGACGGCGGCAAACTCGCAATGTAGAGCCGCGAAACATGTCGCCCGCCACAGCCCAGCTCTTGGGGTCGGATCCAAATTCAGGACAACGACCTCCACGGCGCACGCGGTACCCAACGAAATTTGGCTCTGACCCCAATAGCGTTCCCGGAGACCGTGCCTTCAGAGTTACGACATAAAGGCAACCAGCCATGACAACCCTCATCCAGCAACTAGCCGCCTTCACCCAGGTCCGCTATGAAGACCTCCCCCCCGCTGTCATCGAAGAATCGAAACGCCTGCTCCTCGACTCGATAGGCGCAGCCCTGGCCGCCGTCGACTCCCCAAAAGGCCGTATCGGCATCGACTACGGAGTCCTCACAGGCGGCACTGGCAAATCAACAGTCGTCGGCACCAGTCACAAGCTCAACATCTTCGGCGCCGCCTTCGCCAACGCAGAGCTCATCAACGCACTCGACATGGACGCCATCCTCCCGCCCGGCCACGTCACGCCCTACGTGCTCCCCGGCGCGCTGGCCGTCGCGGAAGAGCGCGGCATGTCGGGCAAGGAACTCATCCGCGCCATCGCCGTGTCGCACGAAATTTCGTATCGTCTCGGCAAGGCGATGGATTATTTGCGCGACACAAAAGACGGCAAGATCGCCACGCCACGGGTCTACGGCTACAGCAGCACAGTGTTCGGCGCCACAGCCGCCATCGCCATGCTGCAAGGCCATACGGCAGAGCGCACCGCCCACGCACTCGGCATTGCAGGCTGCACATCACCCGTCAATGCGCAGATGGCCTGGTTCGACCACGCGCCCAGCTCCACCATCAAGTATTTGCTCGGCGGCACGCTCACGCAGACAGCGATGACGGCCGCGCACATGGCGCTGCTCGGCCACCGAGGCGACATCATGGTCCTGGACGACCGCGAGGTCGGCTACCCGCGCTTCATGGGCACGAACCGGTGGGAGCCCGACGTCATCACCAAGGGCCTGGGGAAAGACTGGCGGTTCCCCGCCGAGACTTCGTACAAGCCTTACGCCCACTGCCGCATCCTCCATGCGCTCGCCGATGTGCTCATCGACATGGTCAAGGCAAAAAACATCAAGCCTGAAGAAATCGAGAGCATCAAGATATGGGTAGAAGGCATGGCCGCGCGGCCCATCTGGTTGAACCGTGAAATTCACGATGTGATGGATGCGCAGTTCAGCATTGCGCATGGCATTGCTGTCGCGGCGCACTGCCCGCCGACGGCGCGGGCGTGGCAGGACCCTGAGCTGGTGTTCAGCAAGTCAGTAATGGCGCTGATGGAGAAGGTCACGCATGAAGTGCACCCTGATTATGTGAAGCTGCTGACGAGTCATGGGGCAAGCCGGCCAGCGAAGGTGGAATTGCGGGCGCGGGGGGAGACCTTCACGGGCGAGAAGCGGTATCCGAAGGGGAGTCCGTCGCCAGATCCATCGAGTGCGATGACGAATGAAGAGTTACAGGCAAAGTTCCACGCAAATTCTTTGGGGGTGATCACAGCTTCATCCGCAGAAGGGATTGTCGCTTCCGTATCTGGACTTGAATCAGTAAGGAACGTCGGCCAGCTGATGGAATTGACAGCGACGGCACCGATCAACACAGGCGAGAAATCATTTGAGCCAGCTTGATCGATAACACCAGCGCCAAAGACGAGCCGTCGGTAATTCTCCTGGCGGCGGTTATGGGAACTAGTAGAGACCCCTCAATGGACCAATAGCCGAATGCCAGAAACTGTCACCATAGCGAAGAGCTAATAGCGCAAAGGTTATGGTGAGCCACAGAAAAGTGCCACACAACCAAACCCAGTTCATGCTCGGCAGGTACACAGCAAAGTAAATGCTGACGACTATCCCGAACAGGCTGCCGCACACAAGACGACCAAACTCGTTCAAAACGATACAGGCGCTTTCCGTTGGCATCAAAGGGTATAACGTCGCTCAATATTTTGCTGCTTTGTCGAAGGTCTGGTTTTTTCAAAGACATCATCTTAGCCAGCTACGTAACCCCCGCGGCGCACACACGGCTTTGGAATCTGAAGCCACTTAGTCCTCATTATTCCTCCGGCGCAAACAACCACGGAAACCGGGCTGCATTTGCGCGAACTCGCCATCTTTCAAGATGGATATCGGTCTGCCAATCTTCGTAACCCAACAGATGGCCCTGAAGGCGCTCCAACTTGATGCTCCAACCTGCGACTGCGGGCCTCAGTTCCAGGTCAACGTAAGCGTCGATACGCCAGGCTTCTGCTGGAAGCGCGTAGAGCACATGCCTGATTCCTTTAACATGCGCATAGCCGGGCGGCGATGCAACGTCCAAGGGAACCACGAACTCGCGGCATAAAAATACGCCGCTCAATACATATGGTGAGAATGCGTTGCTTCTGCGATAAAGCAGGGGCCAGCACTGACTGAGTTTTGCCTGCTTTCATTTGTTTTACCGAATCAAGTAGCTCGGCAGCCAAGTAACGCCGAGACTCGCCTGAATGAAATTTGGCAGCACTGGCACTCAGTTTAGCCTTCGTCGCCACGGGGAGTTTGTTTGGCATGTGGAATAAGGCATCAGGCCTCGGCCAACAACCTCTCCACGGCTGACAGCCGGACTCTCAGCTCACCATTGAAGATTCGCAGCATCGCGCCGACTGACGCGACAGGTGGCGTTTCAGCGCAAGGTGCAAGCAGTGGCGCCGTAAGTTCATAGGCGTCCAGGACGTCCGAGCATCGCGGCGACTTCATCAGTCAGGTTTGAAGCAAAGCCTTCTATGCGGGCAATGCTTTCATTCGTCTTCTTCATTTCAACAAGCTGCTCCTCGGCAACACGCATCATCTCGGCGACGTGCTGCTTGTAGTTCAAGCTTCCACCCTTCTTCATCACGAAGATCCAGATGGTGATGAGAAGGATCATTGGACCCCAACAGACTAAAAACTCAATCATGAATGATGCTGGGGTGGCGGTCGGCGGAAAACTAGATGACGTTGCCGGTCTTGAGTTGGGCGAGTTGTTCGGCTGTCAGGCCCAGCAGATCGGCGTAGATCTGGGCATTGCTTGCGCCTAGCTCGACTGCAGGTTTGTCGAACTGCGCATGCGCTTTTGAGAATTGGATGGGGAGGCCCATGCCGACTGCTCCGTCGTCGCTCAGGAGGGGATGGTTGATCTGTGTCAAAGCGCCGGTTGAATGCAGGTGCGGGTCGCCCAGGACTTCTTGCGGTTTGCGCACGCGGGCGGCGGGGACGTTGCGGCGGGTGAAGAGTTCTTCTACTACTGCGTCAGCGGTCAGGCCGCGCGTCCACTCCTGCACGATCTGATTCAGGGCTGTCGCGTTGGCCATGCGCGGGCCGCGCTTGTTGAAGCGGGGATCATCCAGCAGTTCGGGGCGGCTCATGGCTTCCATGAGGGCCTTCATCCATGCGGGTTGAAATGCGGCGATGGCTACTGCACCGTCAGTGGTTTTGTAGATGCCGAAGGGAACGAGGCGATCGTGGAAGTTGCCTGAGCGTGTGGGCAGTCCTGCGCGGGCGACCACATCGAAGTGTTCTTCTGCCACCCATGACGCCAGGCAGTCGAGCATGGACACTTTGACATGCTGGCCTTCGCCGGTGCGACCGCGTTGGATCAACGCGGCCAGGATGCCGTTGACCGCATACACGGGCGCAAGCAGGTCGCCAACCGGCACGCCTACACGCGTGGGGCCGCCGTGTGGCGCGCCTGTCACCTCCATCAATCCGCTGAGCGCCTGGGCAATGATGTCCATGCCCTTCAATCCAGGGTAGGCGCTCGGGTCGCCGAGGGAGTTGATGGAACAGTAGACGATGCGTGGGTTGGCGCGGGAGAGCGTCTCGTAGTCGGCGCCCAGCCGCGCAGCCGTGCCTTCACTCATGTTCTCGACAACCACATCACACTCGACTGCAAGCCGCGCGAGCAGCTGCCGTCCCTTCGCCTGCTTCAAATCCAGCGTGATGCTCTTCTTGTTGCGCGCGCGGTTGAGGATGGTGAGCGAAACCTCTCCTTCCTGCCGCGATCCAAAGTGCACACCATCCTTGCCGACAAACGGCGGGTTGTCCCGCGCAATGTCGCCGCCGCCCGGTTGTTCAACCCGGATCACTTCAGCCCCCATGCCGCCGAGCATCAACGTCGCGTATGGCCCCGCAAGCGCAACCGTGAGGTCCAGCACGCGGATGCCTTCAAGCGGGCGCGGATACTGGTGCGGGAGAGGCTGTGTCATGTAGGCTCAGTAAGAGCGCGGCAAGCCAAGCACCTTGCCGGTGATGTAGTTGAGCACCATCTCCTGCGATATCGGCGCGAGCCTTAACAGCCGCACTTCACGCCAGTAGCGTTCGATGTGATATTCCTTCGCGTAGCCGTAACCGCCGTGGGTCTGCATGGCCTGGTCGCAGGCGTCGAAACCCGTCTCTGCACCGAGGTACTTGGCCGCGTTGGCCTCTGCGCCGCAGGGCTGATGGTTGTCATACAGGGTGGCAGCGCGCAGGGCCATCTGCTCTGCCGCCTGGAGCTTGATCCAGCACTCTCCAAGGGGATGCGCCACCGCCTGGTTCATGCCGATGGGCCTGTCAAACACAACGCGTGTGTTCGCATACTCGACCGCCATCTCCAGCGCGGCCTTGCCCATGCCGATGCCTTCCATGGCGACGACGATGCGTTCGGGGTTGAGGCCGTCGAGCAGGTAGTTGAAGCCCTTGCCGACTTCACCGACCACGTCTTCATCAGCCACCTCGAGCCCGTCAATGAAGACTTCATTGGAGTCCACGGCCGCGCGCCCCAGCTTGTCGATCACGCGGACGTCGCATTTGCTGCGGTCGAGGTTGGCAAAAAAGAGCGTCATGCCGTCGAGCGGCTTTTTGTCGTCTCGCGGTGAGGTGCGGGCGAGCAGCAGAATCTTGCTGGCGTTCTGCGCATTGGTGGTCCAGACCTTCTGGCCGTGCACGACCCAGCGGCCGTCTTTCTTTTCTGCACGGGTGGTGATGCGCGATGTGTCGACGCCTGCGGTCGGCTCGGTCACGCCGAAGGCAATGAGCATCTCGCCGCGCGCAATGGACGCAAGGTACTTGTCTTTCATCGCCGTACTGCCGTGGCGCAATATCGGCTGCGGCGGAAACACGTAAAAGTGGATGGCCGAGCCGCCCGACATGCCGCCTGCCGCCGCGACCTCCTGCAGCATGATGGCTGCTTCCGTCACGCCCAGACCCATGCCGCCGTACTCTTCGGGCATGAGGATGCCCATCCAGCCGGCCTTGGCGAAGGCGTTGACGAAGTCCCACGGATAGGTCTCTTCCTTGTCGCACTTGCGCCAGTAGGCGTGGTCGAACTTGCGGGCGAGTTTGCGCGCGGCCTCACGTACATCGTTCAGGTCGCGCTCGCGTTCCTGCTGGGCGGCGAAGGCAGGGGAAAGGGTGATCATTGGGTAAGTTCCTTGATCATGTTGCGCGCAATCACGATCTGCTGGATTTGCGTCGTGCCTTCATAAATGCGGAACAGCCGCACGTCACGGTAGAAGCGTTCGATGCCGTACTCGCTGATGTACCCCGCACCGCCAAAGATCTGCACCGCGCGGTCGGCCACACGGCCACACATTTCAGACGCGAACATCTTGGCGCACGAGGCTTCGGTGCTGACGGGCAGGCCGTCGTCACGGCGGCGCGCGGCGTCCAGCACCATGAGGCGCTCGCGCACGAAGCGCGCGATGTTCGCGGTGAGGATGTTGAGGGTTTCGTTGTCTCGGATCATGATGTTTCGCGGCTTACCATCACGGCCGCTGATTAGTGAAATTATTATGATTTGATTGAACTATACTGATTTTTTGACGACATTTTCCAGTCATTTCAAAACGAAATAATATTATTTCAAACGAAATTAATCAGAATAATCTAGTCATTGCCGCAGCGGATTTCAGCTTTTACGGGCTGCTGCGAGCCGGTGACCACATCGTCTGCGGCCAGGCCGCGGCCGAGCCGTTGACACTCACGCGCAAGCTCGTGACCGACGGCGCGGGCGTGACGCCGATCACGCTGTTTCTCGGCGCGACCATGTCCAGCACATTCAATGGCCCGTTGCCTGATGGGCTGCGCTTTCTCTCCTATGGCGCGCTCGGCGGCAATGCTTCACTTGCTGACCGCGGCCTGCTCGACGTGCTGCCCGAGCGCTACAGCCGCTTCACCCATCTCTTTGCCGACGGCACGCTGAAAGCCGACGTCGTGTTGCTCCAGCTCGCGCCGGGCCGTGAAGGGCGGCGGCCCAGCATGGGCCTCGTGCATGACTACAACGTCGATGCGGCGCGCCACGCGCGCGTCGTCATTGCCGAGCTGAACCCGGCCGTGCCGTGGACACACGGCGCCGAACTACCGGACGACATCCGCATCGACCACTGGGTACAGGCCGATACCGCGCCGCTGACGCTGCCTGCCTCGACGTCAGGCCCGGTCGAGCAGGCCATCGGCCGGCACGTTGCTTTGATCGTCCCCGACGGTGCGACCTTACAGGCCGGCTTTGGCAGCCTGCCCGACGGCGTGTTCCTTGCCCTGCTGCAGCATCGTGACCTCGGCCTGCACTCCGGCGTGTTCGGCGACGCCGCCGCCCGCCTGGTGCAGGAGGGCGTCATCAACAACACCCGCAAGGACATCGACGCGGGCGTGTCCGTCACCAACAGCGTGAGCGGCGGTGAAGCGCTCCACCGCTGGATCGACGGCAACCCGGCCGTCGAGGTGCGTTCCGGCCGCTACACGCATGCGGCATCAACACTCGCGCGCGTCCATTGCCTGCACGCAATCAACGGTGCTCTCGAGGTCGACCTGACAGGCCAGGTTAACAGCGAGTCCATCGCCGGCAAACAGCGCGGCGGCATCGGCGGCCTGCTTGATTTCAGCCATGCGGCGCGCCAGTCGACAACAGGCGGCCGCGCGATCACCGTGATGCCGGCGACCGCGGCGGGCGGCAGGCAAAGCCGTATCGTCGTCAACCTCGAAGGGCAGTCGGCGACCATCGGGCGCGCGGACGTGGATGTCGTGGTGACCGAGTTCGGCATTGCCGAACTGCGCGACGCCACGCTGTCGCAGCGGGCCGAAAAACTCATCGCCATCGCGGCGCCGCAGTTCCGTGACGAACTGCGCCACGCATGGCGTCAATCGGCATGGGGAAAGAGGGCATGACACTGACGTCAACACGAAAAGGGCCGCTCACCGGCACACGCGTCATCGAGATCGCCGGGGTCGGCCCCGGCCCGATGTGCGGCATGCTGCTAGCCGACATGGGTGCCGACGTGTTGCTGGTCGAGCGGCTGGAGCCTGCCGGCCTCGGCATCTCGCGGCCACGCAAATACGAGTTGCTTCACAGGGGCAAGCGGTCGATTGCGGTGGATCTCAAACACGCCGGTGGCGTTGCCTTCGTCATGGACCTGGCCGCAACGGCCGACGTGTTGATCGAAGGCTTCCGGCCCGGCACTGTGGAGCGCCTCGGCCTCGGACCCGATCCCTGTATGGCGCGCAACCCCCGCCTCATCTACAGCCGGATGACGGGCTATGGGCAGACGGGCCCGCTGGGCCGCACGGCGGGGCATGACCTCAACTACATTGCGCTCACCGGCGCGCTGCACGCCATCGGGCGGAACGGGCAGCCGCCGAGCCCCCCGCTCAATCTGGTGGGTGACTATGCGGGCGGCTCCATGAACCTGGCCTTCGGCATTGCATGCGCGCTGGTTGAACGCGCCATTTCCGGCAAGGGGCAGGTGATCGATGCGTCGATGGTCGAAGGCGCCGCGCTGTTGATGACGTCCGCCTTCGGCCTGTATGCCGCCGGCATGCACCTGGCTCCGCGCGGCCAGAACCTGCTGGACGGCGGCGCACCTTTCTATGACGTGTACGCCTGCGCCGACGGCAAGTTCGTCGCCTTCGCCGCGATCGAGCACAAGTTCCGCGACGTGTTTGCAGACCGCGCCGGCGTGCCTCGTGACTCGCTCACGCGGCTGGATGACCCGGCGCTCTGGCTCGAAGGCAAAGCCATGCTGGCGAACCTGTTCGCCACCCGCACCCAAGCCGCATGGTGTGTGCTGCTCGAGGACACAGACGCATGCGTTACACCGGTGCTTGACCGAGAGCAGGCACCGTCGCACAAACACAATGCGGCACGCCACAGCTTTGTCGTGAACGACGGCGTGACGCAACCCGGTGTCGCACCGCGCTTCTCACGCACACCGGGCGCCGTCACCTCCCCACCGCCAGAGACAGGCTCGGGCGGTGACGCCCTGGCGCAGGCCTGGGGCATCGATCCGGAACGCTTTGCCACAATGCGCGCTGCACACGTATTGGGACCATCGCATTCATGAGCACGGCGACACGAAATTCTCAAGCCATGCCTGCGTGGGCGCAGGCGGCGCTGGCCGTCCCCAACCGCCAGGGCTTCATCGACGTCGATGGTTGCGCCGTCAACTATTTGGCCTGGGGTGATGAAACGCTGCCGCCACTCGCGCTGATTCACGGCAACGCGGCCAGCGCCGAATGGTGGCGCTTCGTCGCGCCGCTGCTGGCAGCCGAATATCACGTCATCGCGCCCGACCTCGGCGGCATGGGTGACAGCGCGCACTGCGGGCGTTATGAGCGCGAACGTTATGCAGAGCAGGTGATGGCCGTCTGCGACAAGCTCGCGCCGGGCCTGCCGCCATTCATCGCCGGGCACAGTCTGGGTGGCTACGTCGGCATCATGGCCGGCTGCGCGTACAGCTCGTGCATGGCCGGCCTGATCGTGCTCGACTCCCCGGCAAGAGAGCCTGAAGGAACGGTCTTTGCGCCGCGGGTGTCGTCAAGCCCCGTACCCAAAATCTACCCGGACCGGGCCAGCGCGTTGCAGCGCTTCATGGTGCTGCCACCACAGGACGTGAACTGCGCGTTCTACTTGGACCACATCGCGGACCACTCCATCAAGCAGGCGTCCGGCGGCTGGCGCTGGAAGTTCGATCCGGCTGCGCTCTCCCATCAACGCCGAATCGGGTTCGTGCAGGATCTTCTCAACATGTATTGCCCGGTGTCCCTGATGTGGGGCGAATTGAGTGTGCGGTTCGATGACTATTCTCGCAAGATGACGCGCGAGCTGTTCACCGGCGTGTTCCCGCTGGTCGAGATCCCGAACGCCCGCCACCACCTCATGCTCGACGAACCGATCGCGCTCGTGGCCGCCTTGCGGACCCAGCTTGCAGCATGGCGCCTGAAGCAGGTTGAGATGCGCAACTGAAACGCGCGTGGAACTGCGTCGCGCGTTTAGAGTTCACGGCGCACCGCGGCGGCGCGTTCGCTACTGCTGAAGGCGATCATCTGCGGGACCGGGCTCAGGGCTTTTCGTTGCGCAGCGGCTTGGGCGACCGGCCCAGCTTTTCAAGCGTTTTGGTTGCTTCGGCAAAGGCGTTGTTGCCGGCGGGAACGCCACAGTAGCAGGCGCAGTGAATGATGATTTCCTTGATGTCCTCTTCATCCAGCCCGTTGTTGAATGCAGCCACGACGTGCAGGTTGAACTCTTCCCAGCGGCCGAGCGCGATCATCAGCGACAGCGTCATGTAGGAGCGGATGCGGCGCTCGATGCCGGGGCGCGTCCAGACCTGCCCCCATGCGTAGGTGGTGATGAACTCCTGCCACTCGGCCGTAAACTCCGTCTTGGAGCTGGTTGCCTTTTGCACCCACTCTTCACCAAGTACCGAGCGGCGGACCGCAAGACCTGCCTCATACCGTTGCCTGTCGAGATCTTCCATGTGTGTCTCCTGTTGTGTTGATGGATTGATTGATGTGCCCGCCCGCGACGTGTTTGCCCGCGATATGTTCACTCGCGCGCAGGCCGGTGACGCCTGCCTTGATGAGCCCGCCGACATAGCCAGACCGCGGTCCGCCTTCAAGCCCGCCGGTCGCAGCGCCAGCCGCATAGAGTCCCGCGATCGGACTGCCGTTCGTGTCTAGCACCCGCGAGTCACCGTCGATGCGGATGCCGCCCATCGTGTAGGTAATGCCCGGCACGATCGGCAACGCATGAAAAGGCCCCGTCCTGATGGGCCATGCCGCAGATTTGGGCTCGCTGCGTGGTGGCCAAAGGCGCGCAAGATCATTGGCGGCGATCGCAGCGTTGTAGCTTTCGACTTCAGCCGCTAGCGCATGCTGCGGCAGGCCGCTGATGGCCGCAAGCTCACTCAGCGTCGAGGCGCTGTACAGCTTGCCACCGGCGTCGGTCATGTACGGATTGGCCGACATCGCACGCAGGCGGCCGGGGCCGTTCCAGGTGGCGTCGTCGAAGATCACGAAGGTCGATGCGGGGTCTGGCAGCTTTGCGATCTGGTTCGCGAGGTAGACGCCGCCGATTCCTTCATCTGCAATCCGGTGGCCGTCGCTGCCCACGACGATGGAAGATCGTGCCAGGTCATCCGCCCAGGGAAATGGCCAGAGCGCGTCGTTGTCGAGCGATGTGCGCGACAGCAGGTGACCATAGAAATGACCGATGCCGATCGAACAGGCCCCGACAGCGCGTGCCATTGACAGGGCGTCACCCATGCCGGTTTGCGCATTGCGCTGCTTGAGGTGCGCAGGCTGCGGCGTGATGTGTTCGCAGAGCAGCGAATGGCTTGCCTGGAAACCACCGTCGGCGACGACGACGGCGCCCGCATCGACGCTAAATGAAGTTCCGCCGGCTGCCTCGCCTTCGAGCCCGGTGCATCTGCCGTCCTGCATGGCGAGCCGTGTGGCGCGATGCCCGCGCAAGACGCGGCCGTCATGTTTGCCGAGCCGCGCCTCCAGCGTGAGCAGCATGACATCGCCCGCGCGGCCCTTCCACTGCCTGCCGAATTGCGGCAATGCGGGAGGTGCGAGCGTGAAGTCCTGCCACGGCTCACGGCCCGACTTCATGAAGCGGATGCCTTGCAACTGAAGCCAGCGGACGAGGCGCAGCGCGTCTTCAGAAACGGCGTCGACCAGCGCAGGTTCGGCCGTGCCGCCGGTTGCGTTGCGGATGCGCTCCGCGATCAACGCAGGAGGATCGACCAGGCCGTGCAAAGCCACGTGGAAGATGCCGCCGGTGAGCCTTGAGTTGCAGATGTGTTGTGCGTCGGTGAGCTTCTCGAACACCAGAACCGACAGCCCCTGTTCCGCGGCCCTGACGGCAGCCGCAAAGCCGGCAAGGCCCGCGCCCATGACGGCGAGGTCACATCGGTAGCGCATGGTCACGGGTGGGGCCCATCAGCGCGGCAGCAAGGTTTCGGCCACGAGGTCGACGACCTCTGCCGCCAGCCGGGTTCCGCCCCAAATGAGCACGGTCACGGCGATGACCGCCGCCGCCCCGGTGGCCGTACCAAAGCAGCCAGCTGCAAGGCCGGCGGCAAGGGAAAGCACTGCCGCGACCCACGGAAACAGCCACCCCCAACGCACGACAAAGCGGATCGCAATGAATCGACCAGGATTTTCCATAAATGAAATTTAAATTAGAAAAATGAATTTCTCATTGGTGTATTCACCAATTCCTATTGTTTATCCTGGAAATATAAATATGAAATTACCTTGTGATTATTAGAATAGAAAGTCCAGGTCGCCCCTTCAAGTCGTATCAGGAGACAAACATGCTCGCTTCCAGCCTGGAATCCACCACGCGCCGCCGCCTTCTCGGCGTGGCGCTCGCCTCTGCCGCAGCCGCTTTGGCACCATCCATTGCCATTGCGCAGGCCTGGCCCCAAAAGCCGATCAAACTCATCGTGCCGTTTGCCCCCGGCAGCGCGACGGACACTGTCGGCCGCATGTTCGGCCAGAAGATGTCCGAGATACTCGGCCAGCCAATCGTGGTCGACAACAAGGCAGGCGCGGTCGGCACCATCGGTGCGGACTTCGTCGCCAAGTCACCGGCCGACGGCTATACGCTGCTGGTCGGAACGAACAGCACCAACGCGGCAGTGCGGTCGATCTCGAAGGTTGTGCCTTATGACCCGGCCGCAGACTTCACGCCGATCTCGTTCCTGGGTGTGCTGCCACAGGTGCTGATCGTCAACAACGATTTGCCCGCGAAGACCATGCAGGAGTTCCTGGCCTATGCGCGTGCCAATCCCGGCAAGCTGAACTACTCATGGACCAGCACGGTGACGCGCGTCGCGACCGAAATGCTGGCCAGCGGCAGCAAGGTTCAGTTCTACAACGTGCCCTACAAGACCGGCGCCGCCGCCATCACCGACGTGATCAGCGGGCAGGTGCAGTTCACCATCGTCGACACCATCGTCGCGCTGCCGCAGATCACCGGCGGCAAGGTTCGCGCCCTGGCTGTGACGTCACCCGGGCGAATCGCACAACTGCCCAACGTGCCGACGGTGGCCGAGTCGGCCAACCTGCCGGGCTATGAACTGATGGGCATCTTCGCGGCGTTCGGGCCTGCCAACCTTCCGCCCGATGTACTGGCCAAACTCAACGCAGCCGTGGTGAAGGCCGGCGCCGATCCGGACCTGCGGGCCAGACTCGCCGCGACCGGGCTCGATGCGCAAACGACTACGTCCGAACAGCTCCGCCAGCGCTTTGCGCAGGAGACGGTGAAGTGGACCAAGGTCTCGCAAGAGGCAAAGATCGAAGCGCAATGAGGACCACGGCATGAGCATGGCGAACGAAGGCCACGGCCTGCTGCTGGCGTCGATGGAGCCGCCCGCCGGGCTGGAAGAAGAGTTCCAGGACTGGTATGACAACGAGCACGTGCCCGAACGCACCGGCATCGAAGGTGTGCTGAGTGGCGTGCGGCTGGTGTGCGTTGAAGGCTGGCCGAGGTATGTTGCGCTGTATGACCTGAAGACTGTGTCCGTGCTGGACAGCGAGGGCTATCGCGCGGTATCGGGCGACAATTTCTCACCCTGGTCAAAACGGATTTTGTCGAAGGTGCGCGGGCAGTATCGCGCGGCCGGAGTGCAGGTTTATCCGGGTGACGCGGTGAGTGGGCGGTTTGCTTCGATGACGCTGTTGAGGTATCGGGCTGTTGACCCGGCGCGTGAGGGCGAACTCATCGAGGCAGCGCTTGCGGCGGCGGCCGGGCGTGATGAGCGGCAAGCAGGTACGGTCCGCGTTTATCGGGTTGGCGATCATGGGCAGACCGACTACCTCGTGATGATCGATTGGAGTCATGGGCCGGCAGTTGCGGCGAAGGTCGTGCCGCCTCCGGCGTTCGCTGCTTTGCTGGATCTGGTGAATACGTATGTGCCGTACTGGAAGCATGGGCATCTACCGGGGGTTTACAGCAAGGCGTGAGTTTTGCGCGCGACTGTCATCGCGGACTTGCTCCGCAATCCATCGTGCCGCGAGGTTGAACTGTTGCAGGGAGCCATGGATCCCGGATCAAGTCCGGGATGACATGCAGTTTCACGCGAGCTTGTACAGGACGCGGTAGTCGCCTTTGAACCACCCATTGGCCGAAAGGCGCTCGCGCCATGCGGTGGCGCGGGCTGCCTCGCGCTCTGGTGAAGCTATCGCGCTGACGTCGGCCAGGTCGTGCAGGGCCATGTGGGTCCAGCCTTGCGGATGCGTGCCGGGCAGGCGGAAACGACGGCAGCCGAGCCAGGCCTTGCAGCCCAAGAGGATCGGCATGTGCTCGTCGTCATACCAGTGGTCGAATTCGTATTCGCCTTCGGGCGGCACGGCGAAGAAGACAGGGTAGGCAATCGGTGCGCGGCCGGGCTGCCCGGTCTCATTCGCGTCGGGGCGGCGGTGGACCGTGGAGGGAACGGCGATGAAGCGCTCGAGCCAGTCGACAGTTTCCGGTGGTTCGACGGACAGCCGCAATGCGGCCTGTGCGTCATCCGAAGGCGCAAGTTCAAAGATGGAAATCATGCTGCCGCGCACAGCGCTTACGTAGCGTGCTTCCTTGCCTGAACGCAATGCAGCGCGTAGCGCGGGCATGTGCACATTGCCGTGCCACGAGTCGAACACGATCCCGCCGCCGCGCTTTGCATGCACGCCGTCGAACAGCACGCGGCCCTCCGGCAGTGCGTCGGCGGCGGGCAGCGGCCCGTCGGCCTCCCGCGTCACACGCGCTCCAGCAACGCCTCGCCAGCGTAATGCGCAGTGGCATGAATCGATGAACCGACCGGCCGCCCGAACCCGGCTTCGAGCGCTTCACGCGCACCAGCCGTGGGCAATTGAGAGCAGGCAATGAACATGCCGTCGCAATCAGCGGTCATCAGGCCCCGCGCGCCGGCCATGACCTGTTGCGCAGTGATGCGGCCGAGTTCTTCCGTGGTGGTGGCGCCCAGGCTGTGCCGCACCTTCACACCAACGCCGAATGCGGCGAGGAAAGCAACCAGGCGCAGGTTCACCTCTTCGCTGTAGGGCGTGAGCAGCGCGATCTGCTTCAGCCCCTGGTCGGCTATCCACCGTGCCGTCGACGTTGCCGTGGTGACGACCGGCCGGCCCGTGCGCTGCGCCAGGGTGCGCGCAATCGCCGCGTCCTGCTCCGGCCCCGCGAGGATGCCGGCTGCAGTGCAGCCATAGACCACGACGTCCACCGGCCGCTGCACATATGCGCCGGCCAGTTCGACAGCACTGGCCACGTACGCCGGAATGTCTTTCGGCGTGAGCAGGCCTGGCGGCCGCGGGATTCTGATCACGTCGCAGTCGGCGGGGCCGGGCATCCAGCCAGGAAGCTCATGCTCCATGGTGGTGTTGTTCGCCGGCACCATGAGCCCGACGCGGGCAGAAGCTTGGGTTGGCATTTTTGTCTCCTTCTTCGTTCACCGGTGCTGGTCTGGGCTGATCTGAACTTACACCGAAGCGGCCCAAGCCGCAGCGGCATAAACACGGGTTGTCATCGTCGCTGCGTCCCACGCGTCTTCTATCAATGCGGGCGGCCGGTCGGGTGCGGGCACACCCTGCAGGCGCCCCCTGATGCGGATGGCTTCAGGCCCGATGCTTTCGTCGGCCTTGCCGATCTGCACGCCGAGCCGCTGGAGGCCTTCACGGCCGAGTGCGCGAAAGCCGGGATGCGCGTCCCATCCCAGTTGCCCTTTCACCGAGAGCAGGCGCACACACGCGCCTGCTGCAGCCAGTTCGAGCGCCGTATCGATCGAAGCGAGGTCGTCGCCCACTACAACATAAAAGGCTCGCGGATCCGGCACATGCGTGCCGTCGAGAATGCGATAGACGCTCAGGCCCTGGTCCGCAAGCGTGTCGGGAGACAGCGGCTCCATGGCTTCAACGGACACCAGCCTGCGGTCCGCCGCCACCGACGCACGCAACGGTTTGCGCCGCACTCCTGCGGCCTCTGCCCGCCACAACGCGGCCGCCACCGGCACCGAGAGTTCAGCCTGGTCCGGCACTGCGGCACGTTGCGCCAACATGCCGCCCAGGGCAGCCTCTTCGCAATGCAGTTCCACGTCGGCGCCGCGTGCGGCCGCGACCCACGCTGCCGTCAGTGCAGGCAGGCCACCACCGCGGATGGCGAGTTTTGCACGCGTAGGCATGGCCAGTTCCCCGGCAAAAGCTGCATCACGGCCCACGGCAGGATTGACCGGGCAGATCGTCTCGGGCCGCGCAGAGCGCCCGAGGCACACGTTGCAGAACATGCAGGCGACAACCGGCCCCGGTTTGCGACCGGTTGCGCGCGCGGGAATCCAGGCGTCGGCAATCGCGGCGCGGCCGAAGAGGGGCACGTCACACAAGTCATCAGCCAGCGCCTGTTCGGCTTCATCGACATTGCGGATGCGGCCGACGCCAAGCACCGTGACACTGCGCGGCAACTCGCGGCGCATCTGCCCCGACAGCGGCAGCCACTTGCCTGCCACGTCGCCAGAGACCATTGACAGTGCATTGAAGGATTCATAAACACCGGCCGACACCGAGATGGCGTCGACACCATCGGCGGCAAGCACATGTGCAATGCGGATCGAGTCCTCGATGTGATTGCCGCCTTCGACCAGTTCGTCGGCCGACAGGCGCACGCACAGCGGCAGGCTTGTCCTTGCGCGGATTGCAGAGATGATCTCGCGCACAAAGCGCATGCGTTTGTCTGCGCTGCCACCCCAGGCGTCGTCACGATGGTTCGCATAAGCAGACAGGAACTCCCCTATCAGGTAGCCGTGCGCGCCGTGCAGTTCGATGCCGTCATAACCTGCCTCGGCCACACGCGCTGCGGCATCGGCAAACGAGGCGATCAGCGCACGGATTTCTTCATCAGCCAGCGCTCGCGGCACGACGCGATTGATGGGGCATGCAATGGCAGAGGGCGCGACCAGCGTGCCGCCGGTGAATTCGGGCCGTGACTGCCGGCCGCAATGCGACAGCTGCGCAAACACACGCGTGCCATGCGCCTGCAGCGCCTGCGCAAGGAGGCACAGCCCGGGCACGAGCGCGTCGCTGTCCGCCATGAGCATGCGTGGCATGACGCGCCCCGAAGCATGCACGCCCATGTTCTCGGTAAAGACAAGGCCGAAACCGCCGCGCGCGCGTTCCTCGAGGTAGTCGATGAGTTCCTGCGTGACCTCACCCGCCGGCCCGGCGTAGTTGGTCGTCATCGGCGCCATGGCGAACCGGTTGGCAATATGCGCACTGCCGATCGAAAGCGAAGAAAGCATGCGCACAACTGTCATCCCGGACTCGATCCGGGATCCATGGTGCCCTGAAGCTGCGTCATTCCGCGCCACGATGGATCCCGGGTCAAGCCCGGGACGGCATCATTCACTGCCCTTTCCATACCGGCTTGCGCTTTTCGGCGAACGCTCTCGGGCCTTCCTGTGCGTCTTGGCTTGCATAGACGGGGGCAAAAATTTCCTGTGCACGCGCAAAGCCTGCGACGCTGCCCAGCGCCATGGCCGCGTTCAGCGCCTGCTTGCCCGCGCGCACCGAAAGCGGCGCGTTGTCGCGAATGCGCCCTGCGAGAAAGCGCGCGCGTTCGCGCACTTTGTCAGGCGTGTTTTCAACATGGTTCACGAACCCGAGCGCGTGCAGCCGTTCGATCGGCATCATGTCTCCGGTCAGCACCATCTCCATCAGCACGGGCTGCGCCATCATCCAGAGCATGGGCACGGCCCAGGGCGAACCGCGGCCGACCTTCGTTTCTGTAATGCCGCCGGACGTGCCCGCCAGGCCGATGCGCAAGTCACAGTTGAGCGACAGCACCATGCCGCCGGCGGTGAAGTGGCCCGTCATCGCCGCAATGATGGGCACACGCACCATGCGCATTCGCTGGTACATCGGGTCGCGCAGCAACTGCAGTATGTCCTTGCCTGTCTTCTCGCGCATCTCGGCCGCCTCGCGCAGGTCCATGCCGGCGCAAAATGTGCCGCAATCGGTCGAGGTCAGTATGGCCACGTGGATGGACGGGTCGGCGTCGAGCTGGTCCCAGATCTCGTACAGCCGCTCGTTGGCCGCAATCGACAGTGCATTGCGCCGCTCCGGGCGATTCAGGACTATCGTGGCAATCCCGTCGTCGATGGAGAAGAGCACGGCGTCGCCGCTGGCCTGCATGGGGGTGGCAGTGTTTTCCATGGGGGTATCATAGCCCTTCTCCTGTTCTAATTCCATTTACAAGTTTTTGTTTTCACAATACATTTGCAGCTATGGTAAGGCGCGTTGACAATGAACGCCTGCGTCGATAAAGTTTTTATTCCAATATCGACAATATAATTTTAATCAGGAGACGACCCGGATGCTTGCCGCCGACACGCTGAAAAACAAGGCCGTGATGATCACGGGCGCCGGCACCGGTATCGGCCGCGGTTTTGCCTTGCGCGCCGCTGCCCTGGGTGCCCGTGTTGCACTTGCCGGGCGCCGCGAGCCACTGCTCGAAGCTGTTGCCGCCGAAGTACGCGCCATGGGCGGCGACGCACTGGTCTGCCCTGTGGACATCCGCAAGCCCGATGAAGTGCAGGCCCAGGTAGACCGCGTGGTCAGCACCCTCGGCCGGATCGACGTCATGATCAATAACGCCGCCGGCAACTTCGTCTCGCGCGCCGAAGACATCTCGCCCAACGGCTGGAACACCGTCATCAACATCGTGCTGAATGGCACGGCGTATTGCACCTTTGCGGCCGGCAAGCACATGCTGGCGCAGGGGGGAGGCAAGATCCTCAGCATCTCGGCCGCCTACGCCTGGTACGGCGGCCCCGGCACCGTGCACTCGGCGGCTGCCAAGGCCGGGGTGATCGCCATGACGCAAACGCTTGCCGTCGAGTGGGGCGACCGCAACGTTCAGGTCAACTGCCTCTGCCCGGGGTTCGTGGACACCGAGCAGTCGCGCACGGCGCTGTGGCCGTCGGAGGAAGCGCGCGAGTCGATTCTTTCGTCCATCCCCAACCGCCGCTTCGAGACGATTGAAGAGACGGTCGAGATCGGCCTCTTCATGTGCTCGCCGATGGCCGACTACATCAACGGTGAAGTGCTGGTGGCCGACGGTGGCCAGTGGTTGAACAAGGGTGTCTTCAAGCTGCCGGAATCAGGAAAGCGGTTTGCGAAAGTGTGAGCTGGACAGAACAAGCGGTGAAGGAGACAACATGACAGACAAGCCAGGACGGGTCGCGCTCGTCACCGGCGCGAGCCGCAACATCGGCCGCTCCATTTCCCAGGCACTTGCCGCTGCAGGCTGCGCGGTCGTCTGCCTGGGCCGCGACCGCGCGGCGCTCGACGAAACCGCTGCGCTCATCACGTCTGCGGGCGGCAAGGCCTCGGTCTTCGTCGTCGACGCTGCTTCCAACGCCGACCTCAAGGCGGCCGTGGCGCATGCAGTCACCACCTTCGGCGGCCTCGATGTCGTCGTCAACAACGCCGGCATGCTGCGCAACGGCCGGGCCGAGAAGATCACGCCCGAAGAGTTCGCGGCCGACCTGCAGGTCAACCTCGTTGCGCAGTACGCGCTCGCGCACTATGCACACCCCGAACTGAAAAAGCGCGGCGGCGGCGTGATCATCAACATCGGTTCCATCGCGGGACAGATGGCCTTCCCGACCTGCCCTTCCTATGTGACGTCCAAGGCCGGCATCGAAGGGCTGACGCGCGCGCTGGGGCAGGACTGGGCGCGGGACAACGTCCGCGTCGTCTGCGTGGCGCCGGGTTATGTCGAGTCCGAGATTTCGCGCGACGTCCTGGCCGACGCGGCAACCGCCGACATGATCAAAAAGCGCATTCCCATGCGGCGGGTGGCAAAGCCCGACGAGATCGGCGCCTTCGTCGCCTTCTTCGCGTCGGACGCAGCAGCTTTTTGCACCGGCGAGGTCTATCACATCGACGGCGGCCAGCGCATGGCTTACTGAAGGAGGCGCCCACATGACCGCACCCATCGACCGTATCGACAGGCTGTTCGCGCACAACGCGCGCACGCTGCCGGGCCAGACGCACCTGGTCCTGGCCGACTGCAGCACGCAGACCTGGCTGCAGACCTGGCAGCGTGCATCGGCCATTGCATCGGCACTGCTCGGCTCGGGCGTGAAGCCCGGCGACCGCGTGCTGGTTCTGTCGGGCAACTCGCGCGAACTGCAGGAACTGTATGTGGCCTGCGGCATTGCCAATGCCATCTGCGTGCCCGTGAACACGCTGACCACGGCGCGCGAGCTGGTCGCCACTGCACAGGACTGCTCGCCGGCGGCGGCATTTTTAGAGCACGCCTTGATCGACCGCATCTCGCCGGAGCTTTCCATCCCGGGCCTGAAAGTGGTCATGCGCGCCAGCCAGGCTGGCTGGCAAACGTATGAGGATGTCGTTGCAGCCGCGCCCGGCGAGCAAGCTGCGCGATGGCTGCTGCAACCACCGGTCGACAGCCGCGGCGACGACCCCGGCGTGATGATCTACAGCTCGGGCACGACAGGCAAACCCAAGGGCATTTTGCTGAGCCAGTACGGCGTGATCGAAAACGCGCGCATGACGCAGTCCGTCGCGCGCCTGCAGATGAGCGACATCAACCTGGCGATGCTGCCGCTCTTTTCTTCATTCGGTTTCTGCTGGGATTTCTTGATGCCGGCCCTCGCGGGTGCGACGACGGTGATCCTCACGAAGTTCGATCCGCAGTCCGCGTTGAAGGCTGTGGAAAAGCACCGCGTGACCGTGCTTGTCGGCGTGCCCACGATGTTCGCGCGCATCTTTGACGCGCCTGAACTTTCAAAGACCGACATTTCCACGCTGCGCCTGATGGACGTGGGCGGCGGGCCCGTGTCCGACAAGCTCAAGCACGACCTCAAGCATGTGCACGGCATCGAGATCATTGAAAGCTTTGGCCTGACCGAAATCTCACCGGTGGCTGCCGCGCAGGTGCCGGGCGATGCGCACCGCGCAGGCTCGACCGGGCCGGCGCTGCCGGGCGTCCAGGTGAAGGTGATCGACTTCGACGGCAAGGTCCTGCCGCCCAACGAACCCGGTGAACTGTGCTTCAGCGCGCCGACGCTGATGCTGGGCTACTGGAACCGCCCCGAGCAGACTGCCGAGTCGCTGCGCAACGGCTGGCTGCATTCGGGCGACATCGGCATCGTCGATGAGGACGGCCACATCTATATCCGAGACCGGCTGAAAGACATGATCGTCGCCAACGGCTACAACGTCTATCCGAAAGAAGTCGAGAACGCGTTGGCCGAGCACCCCGTGGTTCAGAACGTCGCCGTGGTCGGCGTGCCTGATGAAATTCGCGGTGAGGTGATCCATGCATTCGTGGTGCTGCGCGAAGGCGCGTCGGCGACCGGCGAAGCGCTGATCGCGCACTGCGCCACGCTGATCGGCAAGCACAAGCTGCCCCGGCAGATCCACTTTACCGACAACCTGCCGCTGACGGCTTCAGGAAAGATCCAGCGCTTTGCCCTGCGTGACCAGGCGCGCGCCAACATCGCCGCAAAGGCACCCGCATGAGCAAAAGGAAATTCCACATCGACAGACAGGGAGCGGTCGCAAGCATCGCGTTGGACTGGCCCGACAAGGTCAACGCCATGGGGCTGGACTTCTCGCGCGACTTTCTTGCCGTGCTGGACGACCTTGAAGCAGATGACGACCTGCGAGCGCTGATCGTGACAGGCACAGGCAAGGTGTTCTGCGGCGGCGGTGACCTGCACGAGATCATGAGCCCCGACGCCACCGAGGTCCGGCGTGACTATGAGCTCGTGCGCGGCTATAACCGCGTGGCCGAGCGGTTGCATTACTTTGACGTGCCGGTGATCGCGGCAGTGAACGGTCCGGCGGTCGGCGGCGGCGCGGGCATCGCGCTGGCATGCGACATTGCCATTGCATCGGACACCGCGCGCTACGACATCTTCTTCGGCCGGCTCGGCCTGTCGGCGGCCGATGTCGGTGTGCCCTGGCTGCTGAGCCGGTTGATCGGCAGCATGCGCGCGAGCTACTACCTGCACACCGGAAGCACCATCGACGCGCAGAAGGGTCTCGCCATGGGCGTGTTCGCCGAGGTTCTGCCCGCCGACGCACTGATGCCGCGCGCAGCAGAACTGGCGCAGCAGATCGCCGGCAACTCGACCAAGGACGTGGCGCGCATGACCAAGCTGTCGCTGCGCCACGGCGCGCAGATGGACTTCCGCGCCAACCTCGAATATGAGGCCTATGTACAGACGGTGGCGTTCCAGTCACCTTCACACAAGCAACGCATCGGCGAATACCGCCAGAAGCTTTCGACCAAGGGAAAGAAATAAATGACAACGAATGACAAGGCCGCCGTTCGCATCGGCTCGGGCTCCGGCTTCTGGGGCGACGGGATGGACCCGGCCGTGGAGTTGCTGGAAGGCGGCAAGCTCGACTACCTGTGCTTCGACTTTCTGGCCGAATTGACGATGGCCCTGTTGCAGCGCCAGGTACAGAGAAAGCCCGACCTCGGCTACGTGCCCGACGCCGTGCAGTTTATGAAGGCCATGATGCCGATTGCCCGCGAGACCGGCACCAAGCTCATCTCGAACGGCGGTGGCGTGAACGTCCGCGCAGCCGCCGAACGCATGCGCGCCGACGCAAGGGCGCAGGGCCTCACGGGCTTGCGCGTCGGCATGGTCGAAGGCGACCACCTGCTCGCGCAGCTCGACGAAATTCTGGCCGCCGGTGAAAAACTGCTCAACATGGAAACCGGTGAAGACGGCTTTGCCGCACTGCGCGACCGGGTCGTATGCGCCAATGTCTACACCGACGGCAGCGGCATTGCCCAGGCACTGGGCATGGGCGCCGACGTGGTCGTTGCCGGGCGCGTATCCGACAACGCGCTCTACGTCGGCCCCGCCATGCACCACTTCGACTGGCAATACGACGCAGCGCACGTGGACCGCATCGCCTCGGCAATTGCGCTCGGGCACATCGTCGAGTGCGCTTCGGCCTGCTCGGGCGGCATGTCGTCGCGCTTTGCTGAAATGCCGAACATGGGGCGCGTGGGCTTTCCGTACTTCAGCATGCAGGCCGACGGAACCGCAGAGATTTCAAAGCTGCCGGGCACGGGCGGCAAGGTCGACCAGTTCACCGTCAAGGAACACATCGTCTACGAGATCGCCGACCCGCGCCGCTATCTCATGCCCGACGGCGTGGCCGATTTCACGTCGCTCACGCTCAAGGAAACCGGGCCCGACAAGGTCACCATTTCGGGCGTCCGCGGCCTGCCGCCGCCGGACACGCTCAAGCTCGTGATCGGCTATGAAGACGGCTGGATCGGCGAGACCATGGCTTTCTTTCCCTGGCCGGGCGCCTTCGACCGCGCCGAGAAGGCGAAGCAGACCATGCTCGAGCGCTTCGGGCGGATGAACCTCAAGGCCGACAGCATCCACTTTGACTACGTCGGCCTCAACATGCTGCATGGCCCGGGCGCGCCGGCCATAGACCGCGACAAGGCGAACCAGATGGCCGAGGTCGGACTGCGCTGCGCGGTGCGCACGCGCACGGCCGACGAAGCCGACAAGGTTCGCCGCGCCGGCAGCAACCTGTGGATCATGGGACCGGGCGGCACCTCGTTCGGCACGCCGATGAAGCCGCGGCCCGTCGTGTCGCTCTGGCCGACGCTGATCCCGCGCAAATTCGTGAAGCAGACCGTTGAAGTGCTGGAGGCCTAAACACCATGACGACAACAACCAATACGACAAGACAGCTCGCCGACATTGCGTACATCCGTTCCGGCGACAAGGGCGACATCTGCACTGCCGGGCTGATCGCGAAGAAGCCCGAGTTCTACGACCTGCTCAAGGCCAGCCTGTCGCCCGAGATCGTGCGCAAGCACTACGGCGAATGGATCACGCGCGGCGTCAACTGCTACCCCATGGACAACATCGAGGCGGTCGTGGTGGTGATGGAAGGCGCGCTCGGCGGCGGCGCCACGCGCACGCTGCGGCTCGACCAGACGGGCAAGTCGCTCGGCCACGCGTTGCTGCGCCTGCCGGTGGTCGAAAGCGCGGCCAAGTGACGACGTTGGTCTCGCAGCTGCGCACCGGCAGCCCCGCGTTCGCACGCAATCTTGCCGCCTACGCCGAACTGCGCCGGGACGTGAACGACGTGCGCGGCCTGGCGATTGCAGGGGGTGGCGCGAAATCTCTGGCAACGCATGCATCACGTGGCAAACTCACGGCACGTGAACGTATCCACCGCCTGCTCGACCCGGGCACGCCTTTCATGGAAATCGGCCAGCTCGCAGGCCACGCACTCTACGCCGATGCCGTGCCATCGGGCGCCATCGTCACCGGCATCGGCCGGGTGCGCGGGCGGCTGTGCATGGTCATGGCCAACGACGCAACGGTCAAGGGCGGCACCTACTTCCCGATCACCATCAAGAAGCAGGTGCGCGCGCAGGCGATCGCGCGCGAGAACGCCCTGCCCTGCATCTACCTGGTGGACTCCGGCGGCGCCTTTCTGCCGATGCAGGAAGACATCTTTCCGGACGAGCACCACTTCGGCCGCATATTCCGCAACATCGCCGAAATGTCCTCCATGAAGCTGCCGCAAATTGCAGCCGTCATGGGCTCATGCACGGCCGGTGGCGCGTACATACCGGCCATGTGCGACGAGACCGTGATCGTCAAGGGAACTGGCACCATCTTTCTCGGTGGCCCGCAACTGGTGCAGGCCGCCACGGGCGAGCAGATCGACGCCGAGTCGCTCGGCGGGGCCGACCTTCATACGCGGCTGTCAGGCGTGGCCGACCACTTTGCCAATGACGATCTGCAGGCCCTGGCAATGGTGCGCAACATCATTGCCCGCTCGCGTGTGACGTCACCGCTTGCACCACCTTCGGCGCCGCGCGACCCGCACTACGACCCGTCCGAGCTGGCCGGCGTGGTCAACGCCAATCCGAAGGAGCCGATCGTGGCGGCCGAGATCCTCGCGCGGCTGCTGGACGCGAGCTACTTCGTGCCCTATCGCGAGCGCTTCGGCCCGACGCTGCTTTGCGGCACGGGCGAAATCGGCGGCTTTCCGGTCGGCGTGCTGATCAACGACGGCGTGTTGTATTCGGAGTCGGCGCAGAAGGCGGCCAACTTCATCGAGCTGTGCAGCCAGACCGGCGTGCCGCTCGTGTTCCTGCACAACATCGCCGGCTTCATGGTGGGCCGCGAGTACGAGGCCGGCGGTATTGCCAAGAACGGCGCGAAGATGGTGAACGCGGTGTCGAACGCGCGCGTGCCCAAGTTCAGCCTGATGATCGGCGGCAGCTACGGCGCCGGCAACTTTGCCATGTGTGGCCGTGCCTTCGGCCCGAGGCTGATGGGCATGTGGCCCAACGCGCGGACGTCCGTCATGGGCGGCGAGCAGGCCGCCACGGTGCTGGCCACCGTTCGGCAGGACCAGCTGCGCAAGGCGGGCGGCGCCACAGCCGGCATGTCCGCCGAAGAAGTCGAAACCTTCAAGGACCCGATTCGCAAGCACTACGCCGACCACAGCGGTGCCGTCTACATCGCTTCACGCCTGTGGGTCGACAGCGTGGTCGACCCGTCGGACACGCGCGGCTGGCTGTCGCTGGGTCTTGCAATGTCGGCGGCGTCACCGAAAGAAGAAACGCGTTTCGGCGTGTTCCGCATGTGAACGGGCGGGCAAGAACATGTTCAAGAGAATCCTGATCGCCAACCGGGGCGAGATCGCCTGCCGCATCGCACGCAGCTGCACACGGCTCGGCGTCGAGTTCGTCGCCGTGTATTCAGACGCAGACGCGGGGGCGGCCCACCTGAACGGTGCGGCCGCAACCGTGCACATCGGTGAATCTGCGGCCGCGTCGAGCTACCTCGACGGCAGGCGCATCGTCCAGGCAGCGCTGGACACAGGCTGCGAGGCCGTGCACCCCGGCTACGGCTTTCTTTCGGAGAACGCAGGTTTTGCGCGCGCCGTCACTGAAGCCGGCCTCGTGTTCATCGGGCCGCGCGCAGACACCATCGACGCGCTCGGCGACAAGGGCCGCGCCAAGCAGCTGATGCGTGACGCAGGCGTGCCGGTCGTGCCCGGTTCGGCGGAAGCCACGGAAGACGCGGCACGGCTAAATGTCCTGTCTGACGAGGTCGGCTACCCGCTGCTGCTCAAGCCCAGCGCGGGGGGTGGCGGCAAGGGCATGCAGATCGTGCGTTCGCCGGCTGAATTGCCGGCAGCCATCGAAGCCGGCGTGCGGCTGGCCCGCTCCAGTTTCGGCGACGGGCGCCTGCTTGCCGAGCGCTACGTCGAACGGCCGAGGCACATCGAGGTACAGGTGTTCGGCGACAGCTTCGGCAACGTCGTGCACGCGCACGAGCGCGAATGTTCGCTCCAGCGGCGCCACCAGAAAGTGGTCGAGGAAGCCCCGGCCACCACGATCGGTGACGCAACGCGCTCGGCCCTCGTGGCGTCGGCCGTCGAAGGCGCGCGGGCCGTGCGCTATGTGAACGCGGGCACGTTTGAATTCATCGTCGGTGAAAACGGCGAGTACTTCTTTCTTGAAGTGAACACGCGGCTCCAGGTGGAGCACCCGGTGTCTGAAGAACTAACCGGACTGGACTTCGTGGAGTGGCAGCTGCGCATTGCGTCGGGCGAAAAGCTGCCGCGCGCGCAGGCGGACATTCCGCGCATCGGCCACGCCATCGAGGCGCGCGTCTATGCCGAGGACCCGGCGCAGAACTTCCGGCCCGCGCCGGGGCAGGCCCTGCGCATCGTCTGGCCCGAAGGCGTGCGCGTGGAAACTTCGCTTGCCGACGGTGGCGAGATCACTCCGTATTACGACCCGATGGTGGCAAAGGTGATCGTGCATGCGGCAAACCGCGCCGATGCACTGGCCGCGATGTCACGGGCACTCGCGGGTTGCGCGGCGATGGGGCTGACCACCAATCTCGGGCTGCTCGAAGCCATCGCCAGTGATGAAGACGTGAAGGCCGGGCGCTTTCACACACGCTTTCTCGACGGGCAGCTTGAAGCGCTAACAACTGGCGCCGCCGCGAGCGCCGCTGCCGCATGCGCGCTGGCCGTGGATACCTGGCATTCGCAGGCCGGCGCCGCCGCATCGGGGCCGTGGGGATCGGCGTCTGCGCTGCTCGACCGCCCTTCCCTGTCGCCCGGCGCGCCGCTGGGCGTGGCCGCCTTTTGGGAAGACGCGAAGCCGGTGGCCTGCGAACTGCTCAGCCTGGAGCCCGGCCGCCTTTCGGCGCGGGCCGGCGGCCAGCACTGGGACGTCACTTTCAGCCACGCCAACGGCCTGTTCAGCGGCACCGCCGCCGGCCTGGCCTGGTGGGCGCTGGACCGGGGCGACACGCTGGAACTGCAGGTGGCAGGCTGGCGCCGGGTGTTGCATCGCGCAGCGCCGGCCGCGCGCGCAGCCGGCACCGGAAACCAGGCCTTGGCCCCCATGCACGGCGTGGTTGTGGCACTGAACGTGAAAGTGGGCGACCAGGTTGCCGAGGGCGACACCCTTGTGGTGCTGGAAGCCATGAAAATGGAAAATCAGGTTCGCGCTCCACGGGCGGGCAAAGTGGCGCAGGTAAGATGCGAAGCAGGGGCGTCCGTGGCCGTCGGGCAGGTTCTTGTCGAGCTTGCGCCTGCCGGGGGCCAGAACCAGTAAAAAAGCACATCAATTTCAATGGACAGCACGCAGGAACCAGGCTCACCCGACGGCACCGTGCGCGTCCTCGCCCGGGGACTGCGCATCCTAAAGTCGCTCGCGCCGCGCAACGACTGGCTGTCCAACAGCGAAATCGCCGAGATCGTCGGCCTGCCGAAACCCACCGTGTCGCGCATTACTGCCGCGCTGACGTCCATGGGCTACCTCACCTACGCGTACGCAACCGGCCGCTATCGCCTGGCGCCGCCGGTGCTGGCGCTAGGCTATATGGCGCGGGTCAACCTGGGGGTTCCAGCCATTGCGCGGCCCTTGATGCAGGCGCTGGCCAACGAGCACAACGCGCTCGTGGTGCTGGCCGAACATGACGATATGGCCATGGTGTGCGACGAGGTCTGCCACGCCGAAGACAGCATCGTCTCACTGCGCGTGCATCGCGGTTCACGCCTGACATTGCCGTTTTCTGCGGCGGGCCGGGCTTATCTCGGCTCACTTCCGCCGGCAGAGCGCGAGAAGCTCTGCGAAGAGATCGCACGCCGTTTTCCCCAGCACTGGGACGAGGTGCGTGAGGGCATCAGGCAGGCTGCGATAGAAGTCGCCGAACGCGGCTTCTGCGTGACGATGGAGTCGCTCGAGCGCGGCGTCAACGGCGTGGGCGTGTCGATCGACCTGCCCAACGCCAGTGGCCGCTACGTGCTGGGCTGCGCCGCGCCGGCGTTCCATTTCCCGCGTGAGCATCTTGAAAAGGTCATCGGCCCCGCCATGCTCGTCATCAAGCGGCGCATTGAATCCAGCTTCAACCCGGCCCGCCAGCCGGTAGCCGCCTGATGCGCCGCCGCTCGCCCGCCACATCTGCCGCCACCGCCGGAAGTGCGTCGGCCGACATGGGCTCCCTTGGCCGCGGCCTGGACATTCTGCGCAGCCTCGGCACGCACGGCTCGGTCATCACGGTGGCCGAACTGGCCGCCCAGCCAGGCAACTCACGCGCGACCGCAGAGCGGCTTTTGCACACGCTGGCATCTGAAGGCTTTTTGCATTTGATTCCCGACCGTGCCGACGAAGGCGCGTATGAGCCCGACCTCGCCTGCCTCAACCTGGGTACCGCCCTGCTCGGCAGTTTTGCTGAACTGTGGCAGCGCCAGCCGGTGCTGCAGGACATTGCGCGGCGCTTTGGCGTCGATCTGCTCGTGGTAACGTGCGACGGCGCGCAGGCGCTGGTGATCGAACATGCATCGGCCTCGGCCGTGCAGCAGGCATCGCTTGTGGGCAGCGTGGCACCAATCGAATCCAATGCTTGGGGGCGTTGCCTGGTGTGGATGCATTCAGCGGCTGAGCAGGCGACGCTGACAGACGGGATCCGGCAAGGGGCGGGTGGTCGCGCGGCGGCTGCTTTGGGCGCGCTTTACCAGGCGTTCCAGGGGCTGGAAGGGAACGGGCGCTGTGTGTGTGATCTTGACGAGCGCAGGGTGGCGATCGGGATGCCGGTCGCGGCCTCGCCTGGTTCGCCGTTGCTTGCGATCGGTTGCATTGCACCGCGTGCGTTGCTCGCCGACGTGAAGCTGGCGGATTCGTTCTGGGCGCAGTTTGCGAATCTGTCGAAACTGATCAACCGGCCGGTGGCTGCGGGACAGGACGGCGGGAAGAACGGCGGGTGAATTTGTTGGCTCTCCGGGCCGCAAATGGGGTCAGGGTGATCTCAACCCTTCGATGCAACACTCTAACCAAAGGGGTGATGCATGCGGAAAGTTATTAAAAATCGGGTTTGGAGCAAAGCAGATAGCGCCGAGATGTGGAGTCGCTGGCGGGCTGGGGAACTGCGCGGATGATTGCACGTGCCCTTGAGCGTTCTGATTGGCGGTCTTCGCCTGGCTCCGCCCATGCAGCGGTGGCTTCGCCCGTCAGGTCGACGGGCAGCTCCGGCAGTTCGATGCCGCTCAAATCCGATAGCGCGAACTCGTCGGCTCGTGTCGACCGGGCATCAACCAAGTCGATGGTCACGCTCGCGATGGCGCGGGCGACCGTCGCGACCTGGGTCGGCCTCGAGGGAACCTCGAAGTCGACCAGGCTCAGGCCGCACGCCCATACGCCAGCGCCTA
>JACMQX010000202.1 GCA_014376765.1 Ramlibacter sp.
AACATGATGAATGGCGGCGGCATGTGGGGCGGCTGGATGGGCGGCTACTGGGGGCCGATCTTGCTGGCCGTCGTTGTCGGCGTCATCGTATGGGCCATCCTGCAAAAGCGAAAGTGATTGCGCGGTCCGCGACCGATATCGGGATACTTCTCAGCGATGTGGCGCTGCCCGCGGACTTCGATGCCAAGGACCAGCAGAAGGTCGAAGGCAGCTTTACGTTCGTGCTCAACGAAGGGCAGCAGAAGCTCAATGGCAATGTCGGCTACCGGATCGTCGAGGCCAGCATCCATGAGTTGCTGGCCGACCCCGGCGACCGGGCCACCTGGTATCAAGCAGTGGCGAAAG
The DNA here is from genome assembly GCA_014376765.1 of Ramlibacter sp. Classification (GTDB taxonomy): domain Bacteria; phylum Pseudomonadota; class Gammaproteobacteria; order Burkholderiales; family Burkholderiaceae_C; genus JACMQX01. The sequence continues at coordinate 346 of JACMQX010000202.1, forward strand.
GACCGTAGGAACGGCGGCCATCCGCCCAGGAGCCATGGCTGCACAAAAGTTGAGAAGGTGATGGTGATGGTGAAGGTCTTGCGCCGACAACGAAACCCAAGGAGTCGAAATGAGAACCAGTGTCATTGAAGTTCGCGCCATGTTGGCGGTATTGAACCTCGACGAAGTGGAAAAGCGCCTTTGCGACGTGCCCGGCGTTGAGAGCGCGACCGTGAACTTCGCCGCGGGCAAGGCTACAGTGCGTTTCGACGAAACCCGGCTAGACGTCGGGGACATCAAGGCGATCGTGCATCAGCGCGGCCACGACCCTGCCAGTAAATCTGTGCCTGAAAAGGAAGGCGAGCACCTTACGAAGGGCAAGGTCGCGGCGGTGCCAATCGAAGAATCCGCGCCGCCCCCTGCACCAACGCACGCCGCCGAAGAACCGAAGGCAGCGCCGGATGCTTCCAAAGACGGTGGCCACGCGGGTCACGAGGGCAACTCGGCACCCAGTGATCAACCTGCAGCGCCTGAGACTGCTCCAGCTGCTACGCCGGACCACAAAGACCATCAGAGCCACCATGCCCATATGGCGGCAGATTTCCGCCGGCGGTTCTGGATTTCCCTGGTCCTGACACTACCGATCCTGGCCTTGTCGCCGCTGCTGCAATCGCTGGTGGGCTTGCGTGATGCGATCGGATTTACGGGAGATTTGTACGTCCTGTTCGGTTTTTCCTCGGCGGTCTTTTGGTACGGTGGGTGGCCTTTCCTTAAGGGTTTCTACGCAGAAATTAAAGCCCTCAAGCCAGGGATGATGACATTGGTGGCCGTGGCCATCACCACCGCCTATCTGTACAGCAGTGCCGTGGTGTTCGGGCTGACGGGCAAGGTGTTCTTCTGGGAGCTGGCCACCCTGGTCGACATCATGCTGCTGGGGCACTGGATCGAAATGAAGTCGGTGATGGGCGCCTCAAAAGCGCTTGAAGAACTGGCCAAGCTGATGCCGTCTGATGCACACAAGCTGATGCCCGACGGCAGCATGAAGGACGTGCCGCTGAGCGAGCTGACGGTCGATGACAAGGTGCTGGTCAAGCCGGGCGAAAAAGTCCCAGCTGATGGTACCGTGGTGGAGGGAGAGAGCTCGGTCAACGAGGCGATGCTCACCGGTGAGGCAACGCCGGTCACCAGGAAGAGCGGCGGCAAGGTCATCGGCGGCTCCATCAACGGCGAAGGTTCGCTGACTATCGCGGTCAAAGGGACCGGCAAGGATTCATTCCTGTCGCAGGTGATCGACCTGGTCAAGCAGGCCCAGGAAAGCAAATCGAAGACGCAGAACCTTGCCGACACAGCGGCGATGTGGCTCACCCTCATTGCACTGGTCAGCGGAGCAGCTACCTTTCTGCTCTGGTTGCTCTTCATGGACCGGGAGTTGGCATACGCCATCGAACGCGCCGTGACGGTGATGGTCATCACCTGCCCTCATGCCCTCGGACTGGCCGTGCCGTTGGTGGTCGCCGTCTCCACGGCTCTGGCCGCGAGCAATGGCCTGCTGATCCGCAACCGTGGGGCGTTCGAAGGTGCGCGCAAACTGCAGGCAGTGATCTTTGACAAGACTGGTACGCTCACCGAGGGTCGCTTTGGCGTCACCGATACCTTATTGCTCGCCCAGGACATCGACGAAGAAACACTGCGTAAGTACGCAGCCTCGGTGGATGCGAATTCTGAACACCCCATCGCCAAGGCGATCGCCGCGTCGTCGGACGCCAAACTGGATGTCGATAACTTCAAGAGCATCCCAGGCAAGGGGGCGCAGGGCACGGTCGATGGCCGCGAGATCAAGGTCGTCAGCCCGGGTTACCTGCGTGAGCAAAATATCGACCTCACGGACAAACGCGTCGAACCCCTGCAGGCGCAAGGCAAGACGGTCGTGTTCGTCCTCGTCGATGGGCAGTTAAAGGGCGCCATCGCCTTGGCAGACATCATTCGACCCGAGGCAAAGCAGGCGATAGAGGCGCTGAAGGCGCTGGACATCCGCTGCATGATGCTCACCGGCGACAACAAGGCAACGGCCAAGTGGGTTGCGGACCAGGTTGGACTGGACGAATTCTTCGCCGAAGTGCTGCCTAAGGACAAGGCTGCCAAGGTCAAGGAGGTTCAGGGGCGCGGCGTGTTGGTGGCCATGACCGGCGACGGCGTCAACGACGCGCCGGCACTGGCGCAGGCTGATGTCGGCATCGCCATTGGTGCAGGGTCTGATGTGGCGGTAGAGACCGCCGACATCGTGCTGGTGCGCAGCAACCCGCTTGACGTCGTGGCTATCGTTGCTTTGTCTCGCGCCACCTACCGGAAGATGATCCAAAACCTGGTCTGGGCCACGGGCTACAACGTCGTCGCTATACCGCTGGCGGCCGGTGCGCTCTATGCGTGGGGCGTAGTGCTGTCACCCGCCGTGGGAGCAGGGCTGATGGCGGTGAGCACGGTGATAGTGGCCGTCAACGCACGGCTGCTGCGACTCAACAAATGACGGGGATTTCTGCTCAGATTCCATATTGACCTCCTGTGGTGTTCCACGCGCGTCTTCGCCTACCCGAAAGGGTTGGATAGCCTTTGGGCGGATGGCCGGCGGCGGCCGCTTGCGTGCACTAGCAAACAGACGCAAGCGCACCGTGAATGCACCATCGAATTTTGACGAAATTGCCCAGCAAGGTCCGGGAATTCTGGGGCCTAAGCTGAGATTGAAGTCCCACATCAACAAGCGAAAGCAGTTCACTAACATGACCATCACCACGCACAACGCACGCATTACCGGACCGCTGACCTATGCCACGGCTGGCGGTGCAAAAGCCCACATCCCGCTCGGCCCATGCCTGGTCGAGCAGGTCAGCGCCAGCTTGGTAGACATCGTCTGGGGCACGAACGGTGAAGGTTTTGCTGCGCTGCCCGTGGAGGTGGTCGAGGCCGCCGCGAAACAGGGGAACTTCGTTCTGCTGGACTAGAACCTGCTCACCCATAAACTCTGAAAGCCCGTATGTCCGCCGATAAAGCCACCTTGTTCGATGCCGTGAACGTTGGAGACCTGCGATTGCGCAACCGCATTGTGATGGCGCCGCTGACGCGCAACCGCGCACCGAATGCTATACCAACTGCGTTGATGGCTCAGTACTACACCCAGCGTGCCAGCGCCGGCTTGCTGATTTCCGAAGCCAC
>JACMQX010000203.1 GCA_014376765.1 Ramlibacter sp.
CGCCACCAATGCAGAGGATGTTCATTTAAAAATAGTTTAGACCTAAACAATTTGTTGTCAACACTTTCTGCGGCTTGTGTGCGCTGGCCAATTGACGGGTCATGAACAAGCGTTTCAGAATTTGCAGATGGACACGTCGCTCCATCCCCTTGTGCGCCGGGTTGAATCGCTGTTGGCTGATTTGCCTGTTGCGCTGGCTTTGACCTTGCCTGACGGCAGGCGTATTGGCCCTGCGCAAGCGGCGGTGTCGCTGAGCTTCAATGACTGGTCAGGCCTGGCCATTCTTGCGGCTGGCCAGATTGGTGCGGTGGCCGAGGCCTATGTGGAAAGCCGGCTGGACATCAGCGGGCAAATGCGTGACGTGATGGCGGTGGCCGCCCAACTGCTGCCTGGCGACCCTGCCGACAGCGACACGCGCTGGTGGGGCGCCCTGTCACGCTGGGCGCGCTCGCTGCTGGCTCACTCGCCGGGCAAAGACGCAGCGCAGATCCGTTTCCACTATGACGTGTCAGACGATTTCTACCAGCTCTGGCTGGACCCGCAGCGCGTTTATTCCTGCGCGTATTTCAGGGACGCCGCCATGCCGCTGGCGGCCGCGCAGGAGGCCAAGCTGGAGCACATCTGCCGCAAGCTCATGCTCAAGCCGGGCGAGAAGTTCCTGGACATTGGTGCGGGCTGGGGCGGCCTGCTGTTGTGGGCGGCAGAGCACCACGGTGTGGACGCCACGGGCATCACGCTGTCGCGCCACCAGCACGCGCATGTGCAGCAGCTGATCGCGGACAAGGGCCTGCAGGGCCGGGTGCGCATGGAGTTGCTGGACTACCGCGAGCTGGACGAGTCCGTGCCGTTTGACAAAATTGCCTCCGTTGGCATGTTCGAGCATGTGGGCCGCGTCAACATGCCCGCGTACTTCGGCAAGGTGTACCGCTTGCTCAGACCGGGTGGCCTGGTGCTGAACCATGGCATCACCAGCGGTGGGCATCGCAACGATCAGCTGGGCGCGGGCATGGGTGATTTCATCGATAAATACATCTTTCCCGGCGGCGAACTGCTGCATGTGAGCCATGTGCTGCGCGAGATGGCGGCTGCGGGCCTCGAGATGCTGGACACCGAGAGTTTGCGGCCGCACTATGCGCGCACGCTATGGGGCTGGTCGGACGCGCTGGAGGCCCAACTGTCTGAAGCGCGCCGTGTGCTAACCACGACCAGCAACGCGGCGCAGGCCGAAAAGATCCTGCGCGCTTACCGCCTTTACCTGGCCGGCAGCGCCATGTCGTTTGAGCGCGGCTGGATGTCGCTGCACCAGATCCTTGCTGCGCGGGGCGCACAATCAACTTACCCGTTCAATCGTTCCTACATGTACAACAGTTAAAGGCGTCGATGCTCTACAAATTCAAATCCAAGGCCGCAGGTGATGTGATCATGCTGGAGGCCAACGGCCGCCAGGTGCTGGAGATCATCGGCAAACAAGCCGGCCCGCAAGGCATCATTGAAGCTGCGCAGATCCCCGCCGGCATTGCCGCGCTGGAAGCCGCCATCGCAAAAGACGAGGCGGACCAGAAATCAGCTGCTGACGATGCGGCCGCGCGTGGCGACAAGGCGGGCAGGCCTGAAGGTATTTCGCTGCGCCAACGCGCCGTGCCGATGCTGGACTTGATGCGGCGTTCGCAAAAAGAAAATGCGGACATCGTGTGGGGTGTTTGAAGTCGCTTGTGCACGCAGTAGGCTCAAGCTGTTGAGCGGCGTGCGCGCCGTTCCCGACCACCATGCAGGGGAGCCGCGCCAGCGCCTGGGCGCTTCAATCTACCTTGGCACCAGACGCCTTCACCACAGGCGCCCACTTCTTCAGCTCCGAATCAATCAGCTGCGCAAACTGAGCCGGCGTATTGCCGCTCGGAATGGCCCCCTGGGCCAGCAGCTTCTCCTTGAGCGCTGGCGCAGTCAGTGACTTCGCCACTTCCTGCTGGATACGGTTGGTGATGTCAGCCGGCAGGCCCGCCGGGCCGAGCAGACCGAACCATGACGTCGCCTCAAAGCCCCTGAGCTTGCCAGCCTCAGCCACGGTAGGCACATCGGGTAGCGCGGAGGAGCGCTCGGCGCTCGTCACGGCCAAGGCCTTGAGCCTGCCGGACTTGATGAGCTGGATGGAGGAAGGCAGGTTGTCAAACATCACGTCCATGTCGCCGGACGACAGGCTGAGCAGCGCAGGGCCCGAGCCGCTGAACGGGAAGTGGGTCATGTACGTACCCGACATGGCCTTGAACAATTCCCCCGAAAGGTGAATGGAGGTGCCGTTGCCGCTGGAGGCCATGTTGAATTTGCCAGGGTTGGCCTTGGCCACGCGGATGAAGTCGGCCACGTTGCTGATGCCGGCAGCCTTTGCTTTTTCAGCGTTGACCACCATCACATTCGGCACGCTGGCCACGAGCGTGATGGGGGTGAAGTCGCGCTGCGGATCGAAAGGCATCTTCGCGTAGAGCCACTTGTTGATGCTCTGCGTGCCTACGGTGCCCATCAGCAGTGTGTAGCCGTCCGGGGCGGACTTGGCCACGAGGTCAGCGCCGATGTTGCCGCCCGCGCCTGCGCGGTTGTCCACAATGAACTGCTGGTTGAAGGCCTTGCTCAACTCCGACGCCATGGCGCGTGCCAGCAGGTCGGTGGTGCCGCCGGGCGCAAACGGCACCACGATCTTCACGGGCTTGCTGGGCCACGCACCTTGCGCGGCGGCAGGGCCGGCCAGCAAGGCGAAGGCTGCGCTGGCGCCGGCCGCCATAAGGGTGCGGCGGCGGGATGCAAATACAAATGACATGAGATCTCCTTGATCGTTATTGGTTTGTACCGTCATTGCCTGAGGCCTGTCAGTGGGATAACCCCTGTCACGCGAAGGACTGAATGAACGGCCTTCGCGTGCCCGCGCGCTGTGTGTCAGTCGGCGTATTTGCCGGCAGCTTCAATCACCGGCTTGAGCTTGGCGATCTCGGCGGTGACAAAGGCCTTGTGGCCGGCAGGGTCGACGCGGCCGTCAGTGGCCACCACGGCGCCCAGGCCTTCTTCCTTCTTCAGGAATTCCGGGTCCTTGAGCGCAACCTTCAGCGCTGCGTTCAGTTGCGCCAGCACGGCGGGCGGCGTGCCCTTGGGTGCATACAGGCCGTGCCAGATCGTGAGGTTGAAGCCCTTCAGGCCCATCTCCTGCAGGCTCGGGTAGTCCTTCAGCAGCTTGTTGTTGGTCAGGGGCTTGGCGGTGGTCACGGCAAAGGCCTTGACGCGGCCGGCTTCGATCTGGCCGGTGGTGTTGGTGGTCTGGTCGCACATCACGTCGACCTGGCCGCCGATCAGGCTGGTCATGGCCGGGCCAGTGCCGCCAAACGGAATCGTGGTCATCGCCTCTTTGGAGTTGATGGCCGCCTGCCACATCAGGCCGCACAGGTGCGTGGCTGAACCCAGGCCCGCGTGCGCGATGTTGAGCTTGCCGGCGTTGGCCTTGATGTAGTTTTCAAAGTCGCGGTAGGTGTTGGCCGGCAGTTGGGGCTTGCCGATCAGCGTCATGGGCACGTCGTTGATGATGCCCAGGTATTCGAAGTCGGTGAGGGTGTTGTATTGCAGCTTGCGATAAAGCGCGACGGACGACGCCATGCCGATGTGATGAAGCAGCAGGGTGTGGCCGTCCGGGTTGGCTTTGGCTACTTTGGTGGCCCCAATGGTGCCGCCCGCGCCTGCCGAGTTCTCGATCACGATGCTGACATTGCCCAGCGGCTTGCGCATGGCTTCAGCCAGGTCACGCGCCACGCGGTCGGTGGGGCCGCCTGCGGCAAACGGGACGACGATGGTGATGGGCTTGGTGCCGGGGAAGGTCTGCGCTTGCGCGAACAGGGCCAGGCTTGCGGCGGCCAGAACAATGAGTTTTTTCATGATGGTGGGGCTCCGAGAAATAAGCCCGCTATCGTAGTGCGCACTCAGATGTTGCCGCTGACGGGAATTGCTTATTACTGCCTTGCGCTGTGGTCTTTGCGGGTTTGCGGTTGTCTCCGGGCCGCAGGATGGCGGCGGCGGGAAACCACCACCGCCATCCCGCTTTGTGGTGGCTCGGCGCTACTTGTAGCTTCGCGCGTCTTCTATGACTTTTCCGTCGTTTGGCAGGCTGCCGGGGGCGACCAGCTTTACTTCCGCACGCAGCTTGGTGACGTCACGGATAGCCTCGCCGATCTTGAGCTCCAGGCC
>JACMQX010000204.1 GCA_014376765.1 Ramlibacter sp.
ATCGCGCTTTTCCTGGCGCTGGCGGCGCCGTGGTTCCTGCTCATGCAACAGCGCTTTGACGGCTTTCTGCACTACTTTTTTGTGGTCCAGCATTTCCAGCGTTTTGCCAAAGGCGGCTTCAACAACGTGCAGCCGGTGTGGTTTTTTGTGGCCGTGCTGACCGTGTTCAGCCTGCCGTTTCTGCCCTGGCTGGCGCAACTGCTTCGCCGCAACAAAGGCGCCGGCGCGGGCAGCACCAGTGCGCAGCGCGCTGTGATCTGGCTGATGTGGGCCTGGTTGCTTGCCGTGCTGGTGTTCTTCTCGATCCCCAGCTCCAAACTGGTCGGCTACATCCTGCCGGTGCTGCCGCCCCTGGCCTGTCTGATGGCGCTGGGGCTGGCCGCCTTGCCAGCGGCCAGGGTACGCGCTGCCAGGCTCTGGTATGCCAGCATGGCCCTCTCGGCCTTGGCCAGCTGGGGCGCTGTGGTGGGCCTGTCGCTGTATACGCCCGACACCTGGCGCGACATGGCGTCCGTCCTGCGTGCCCAGCGCCAGGCCAGCGAGCCGGTGTTGATGCTGGGTTACTACTACTACGACCTGCCCTTGTATGCGCAACTGGCAGTGCCCACACCGGTGATTGAAGACTGGGCCAACCCCCAACTGCGCCAGAGAGACAACTGGCGCAAGGAAATGGCCGACGCTGGCGACTTCCTGCCGGCGCAGGCGTCCGCCCTCCTGCTCAACCCGGCTGACCTCGCAGCTGCCCTGTGCCGCTCGCCCGTCAACTGGATCGTTGCCACCCGTGCCGCCGCGCAGAACCACCCCTTCCTGGTACCGTCCGATGCGCTGTTCAATGCACGCGGCAGCCTGCTGTGGCGCCTCAGGAGCGACCAGCCTGAGGTGGCGCGGGCGCTTCGCTGCGAAGGAACGCCCAATGCCGGCTGAGCACATAGGTCACGCCCGCCACGGCCACCAGCACAGCCGCCAGCACCAGGTCATAGCGCTGGCCGCTCCATTGCAGCAAGGCGGCGTAAGCTGCTTCATTGACGGCAAAGCCGCCTGCAGACACCAGGAAAAAACGTGACCCCGTTTGCACCCAACCTGCGCCATGCCCCCTGAACGTCAACGAAAAATGACCCAGGAACGACACACTGAAAGCCACCAGCCAGCCCGCGACGTTGGCCACCAGCGGCATCCAGCCATGGCTGCCGACCAGCCAGACGACGACGCCCCAGTGAACAGCAGCGGCGCAGCAGCCCACCGCCACGAAGAAGGCCAGACGGACGAGAGCGGGGGACAGGTGCATGCCGCCGAGCATAGCGCCGGGCATGGGGCAGCACGTGACATGTGCCTGTGCGTCGATGACTTTGGCCTGCATCCCGGCATCAACAGTGCAGCCCTGCATCTGGTGGCTGTGGGCAAGGTGCACGCCGTCGGTTGCATGACGGGCGGCCCGGCCTGGAAAGCCGGCAGCCGGTTGCTGCGCGCCATTCCACCCGAGGAGCTGGATGCCGGCCTGCACCTGGACTTCACTGAAACGCCGCTCAAGGGCAAGGCGGCGTCGCTGCCCGGTCTCATCGTCACGAGCGCGCTAGGCCGGCTCGACAGGCGGGCCGTCCGGGCAGAGATTCGTGCGCAGTTCAGGGCCTTTGAGCAGGCCATGGGGAGGCCGCCCGCCTTTATTGACGGGCACCAGCACGTGCACCAGTTTGCCGGCATCCGGGATGAGTTGCTGGACCTGCTGGACAAGCGAAAGATGAATCCCGCCCCCTGGCTGCGGGCCACGCGCGCTCCGCTGGAGGGCGCGCAGGCCGGCTGGTTGCAGTCGCTCAAGTCGCGCTTCATTGAAAGCCTGGGCGCTGACAGCCTGGCCGTGCAGGCCCGTTCGCGCGGCTACCGGCAGAACGCGCACCTGCTCGGGGTCTATGACTTTCGCGGCGGGCCTATCCGCTACCTGGAACGGATGGCAGCCTGGCTGGCCTGCGCCGAACAAGGTGACCTGCTCATGTGTCACCCCAGCGAGTCCACCAGCACCACCGACCCGATCGCGATGGCCCGGCAGGACGAGTTCAAGGTGCTGTGCAGCAAGGACTTCGATGCCTTGCTTGGAGCCTCAGACATCAACCTCATGCCGTTAAGCCAGATCCTGTAGCCGCCTTTGCCATAGACGTTGAGGAACACGGCTGCCAGCAACGCAGATTTTCAGCTGTCGGTCGACAGTGCTTTCAGCGAATGGAAGGGCTCCACCAACTCACCCGCCGCATTGGGCACCGCCTCTATGTTGATGATTGGCGAGCTGGCAATGCAGCCGCCAAAAATCATCGCAAAAGCTGCGTCGGCCGCATCGCGCCCGGTGGCAAAGCGGACGAATCCCATGGGAATGGCGGTACCTGACGGGTCGAACAGGTACCAGCGGTCGCCCAGATAGGCCTCCACGTAAGCATGAAAGTCGGTGGGGCCCAAAGCAGGGTCGGCGCCGAAGTCGATGCCGGTGGCAAAACGCGCCGGGATGTTCACCGCGCGGCACAGGGCAATCATCAAATGGGCAAAGTCGCGGCAGACGCCGACCTGCTCGACGATGGTGTCCACCGCCGAGGTATTGCCGTTGGTCGAGTTGGAGGTGAACACCACATGCTGGTTCACCCAGTCGCGGATCGCCTGCACCCGGCTGTGGCCCTGCCACAGGTGGCCGAACTCGCGCACCGCGAACTGGTGCAGGCGGTCTGACTCGCAGTAGCGGCTCGGATAAATATAGGGCAGCACCGACAGCGGCAGGCGCGCTACGCTCACTTCAGCAAGCGAGGCGGGGTCCATGATCTGGTGATCGATGTCCACCGTCGCGCCATAGCTCACGCGCAGCGGGCCGGGCATGGCATGCAGACGGAGGTAACGGTTGCGCGTAAGCGGGTCGATGTGCATGTCGGGCACAACCTGCTGGCTGATGTCCAGCTTCTCGGTCACAACCGTCTGGTGCCGTGTGTGCGCGGCCTGCATGTTGAAAATGAAGTCGCTGCCGTGCTGGCCGACGTCGTAATTGAGTTCGATGGAAAACTTGAGTCGGAGCATGGCGGACATTGTGCGTGATCTCCATGACGGGCAGCTGTCAGGCGATCCGTCAGCTGCATGTAGGACATCGACGAGGTCTTAGTCCTCCAGCAAGCGCACCTTGACACTCTTGCCCTTGACCCGCCCCGCAGCCAGCTTGCGCACCGCCTCAAGCGCCACAGCGCGGTTCACCGCCACATAGGTGGAGAACTCGTTGACATTGATCTTGCCGATCTGCTCCCTGGCAAAGCCGGCTTCGCCGGTCAAGGCGCCCAGCACGTCGCCGGGGCGGATCTTTTCCTTGCGGCCGCCGGTGATGTGCAGCGTCAACATCGGCGCGCGCAGAGGCTCCTTCGCGGAAGGCACGAGTTCATCGAGCTTGTGCCACTCGGATTCGCGGCCCTGCATCTGTTCGATCTTGCCCACATGCCCCATCTCGTCCAGGCTCGCCAGGTTGAGGGCCCAGCCCTCCTGGTCGACGCGGCCGGTGCGGCCGATGCGGTGCACGTGGACTTCACTGTCGGGCGTCACGTCGACGTTGATCACGGCTTCCAGGTTGGCAATGTCCAGGCCCCGCGCGGCCACGTCGGTGGCCACCAGCACCGAGCAGCTGCCGTTTGAAAACTGCACCAGCACCTGGTCGCGCTCGCGCTGCTCCAGCTCGCCGTACAGCGCCAGCGCGCTGAAGCCCTGCTCGTGCAGCAGCGCCGCGAGCGCGCGGCATTGCGCCTTGGTGTTGCAAAAGGCCAGCGTGCTGGCCGGCCGGTAGTGGTTGAGCAGCAGGCTCACCGCAGCCAGCCGCTCGCTGCGCTTGACCTCATACCAGCGCTGGCGGATCTTGGCGGTGTTGTGCTGCGCCTGAACCTTGATCGTCACCGGATCGCGCATGAACTGGCGGCTCAGTGTGGCGATGCCCTCCGGGTAGGTGGCCGAGAACAAAAGCGTCTGGCGCTCTTTCGGGCACTGTTTGGTGACCGTGACCATGTCTTCAAAAAAGCCCATGTCCAGCATCCGGTCGGCCTCGTCCAGCACCAGCGTGTTCAGGGCGTCAAGGCGCAAATTGCCGCGCTCCAGGTGGTCCATGATGCGGCCGGGCGTACCCACAACGATGTGCGCGCCGTGCTCGAGGCTCGCCACCTGGCCGCGCATTGCCACACCGCCACAGAGCGTCACGACCTTGATATTGTCTTCAGCCCGCGCCAGGCGGCGGATTTCGGTGGTGACCTGGTCAGCCAGCTCGCGGGTCGGGCACAGCACCAGGGCCTGCACGGCAAAGCGGCGTACGTTGAGGTTGGCCAGCAAGGCCAGTGCGAAGGCAGCCGTCTTGCCGCTGCCGGTGGCGGCCTGGGCGATCAGGTCTTTGCCGAGCAAAGCGGTCGGCAGGGCCGCAGCCTGTATCGGCGTCATGGCGGTGTAGCCCAGCGACTCCAGATTCGCCAGTGTGACGGGTTTGAGGGGAAGGCTGCTGAAAGCGGTGCCGGGGGTGGCCACTGCAGGCGTTGCAGCAGGTGTGGCTGCAGGTGCCGGGGAAGGCGTTGGGGTGGGGGTGGACATGCCTGATTATCGGTTGCGGCGCGCGCGCCTTGTCTGCTACGCTGGCGTTTGCTGTCTGGGGACAGCGTCAATCTGCGGCGCAATGAGAACCAAAAAAAGCACTGGCAAGGACAGCTCTGGCAAGCAGGAGGACGCCACCCTCGTGCTGCGTGATGGCCGTATTGCCTCAGCCAGTGCGCACGCGGTTGAACTGCTGGCCTGCGGGCGCGGCGCACAAGCCCTTGCCGGCCAGTCCGACCCCCGGGTGCAGCACGGCGCTGCTGACAACAAGCACCCCACGCATCTCACCCGGCTTGATGGAACGCAGATCGTCGTCTGGCTCAAGTCCATCAGCCTGCAAGGCCAGCAAGGGGCTGAAGAGGTCCTCAGCTTCGGACTGCCCGCCCAAACTCCCACGGGCAATGAGCCGACCGGCGATGCGAACGAAACCACTCCCGGCGGCGAGGCCGGCGCAGAGCAGCTCAACCGCCTGAGGGCCGCCTTTGAACAGGTGGGCGAGGCCATCTTGCTGATCGACCCGGTCAGCCTGCACTACCTGGACGTCAACCGCCATGCCTGCGACATGTTCGGCTCTACCCGCGACGAGCTGATGCGCCAGGGCCCCGACGGCCTGAAGACCGTGCCACCGCACAACGGCAAGCTGAAGGAAAGCTATGCCAGCGTGATCCGCATGTACCCCAAGGTCTCGGTGCGCACCGTGTCCTATGAGCGCCTTGATGGCAGCTTCTTCCTGACCGAGACCAGCCGCCGCGCGATCCGCTCGGGTGACCAGTGGATCATCCTCGTGACGGTGCGCGACATCACCGAGCGCCGCCAGGCGCAGCGGCGCGTGGAGCTGCTGGCCCATGCGCTGGACCAGGCGGCAGACGCCATCATGCTGGTGGACTGCGAAACCGGAGACTTCCTGGACGTCAACCAGCGGGCCTGCACCCTGTTTGGCCTCACGCGCGAGGAACTGTTTGCGCTGGGGCCGCATGAGGTCAGCGTGAGCTACCTCACGCGTGAGGCCTACCGCGCCTTTTGTGCACGGCTGGCGAGCGACCCGTCCCGGCTGCTGGTGGATGAAGGCTGGCTGGTCACGCGCGACGGGCGGCGCATTGCGCTGGAGTTTGCGAGCCGCGCGATCCAGTCCGACGGGCGATGGATTGCCGTGGTGAGCGCACGCGACATGGGGGAGCGCAAGGCGCAGGTGGCGCAGCTGGAAATGTTCCGCGCCGCTATTGAGCAGATTGACGACGCCTTCAGCCTGGTGGACCCCGACACGCTGCAGTACATCTATGTCAACGACGCAGCCTGCCGCATGTTCGGCTATACGCGGGAGGAAGTCATGGCCGGCGGCCCGCTGCTGACCAGCCGGCTGACAGCGCAGGCGCTGGGCGAGCTTTACCGCAACCCCCTGGACACGCCCGAGACCGCGCGCACCACCCACTCGCACCGGCACAAGGGCGGACACGAAGTCTGGGTCGAGAGCGCGCGGCGCATGATGGATTCAGACAGCGGGATGGTGGTGATCTCGGTCGGACGCGACATCACCGCTGCCCGGCAGGCGCAGGCGCGCATGGCGCTTTTGGCCAGCGCGGTGAACCTGAGCGAGGACGCCATCTACCTGATCGACGTGGCGGCAGAGGTCTTTGTCGAGGTCAACGATGCAGCGTGCCGGCTGTACGGCTTCACGCGCGAGGAACTGCTGGGCTCCCGGGTAATGGGCAACAGCGCCGTGCGCGACATCATCGACCAGCTGCACCGCCTGTACCAGGAGCTGGTGGCTGCGGCGCCGCACGCGCTGCTGGAAGAAACCGTGGCCACCCGCGCCGACGGCAGCACCTTTGCCGCAGAACACTGGCGCCAGGCGATGCAGGTGGAGGGCCGCTGGATCATCATCAGCACCACGCGTGACATCACCGAGCGCCAGCAGGCGCAGCAGCAGCTGCAGCGCTTTCGCATGGCGCTGGACCACACGCTGGACGGCGTCACCCTGATCGACCGCACCAGCATGCGCATCGTGGATGCCAATGCGGTGGCCTGCCGCCGGGCCGGCCTGCCGCGCGAGCAATTCCTTGCGCAGCCGCTGGAGGACCGCTCGCCCAGCCTGTCACGCGAGGTGCTGGAACAGGCCTATGACTCGGTCATTGCCAATGCCCCCGCCGTCGAGGTGCGCGAAGACCTGTACCGCGCCGCAGACGGCCGGCTCATCCCGCTGGAGGTCTCGCGCAGCGCGTTTCAAAACGGCAGCCGCTGGATCATCGTGATCACCTCGCACGACGTTACCGAGCGCTGGGCCGCACGGGCCGAACTGCAGCAGCGGGTGGAAGACCTGGCGCGCTCCAACCAGGAGCTGGAGCAGTTTGCCTATATTGCGTCGCACGACCTGTCCGAGCCGCTGCGCATGGTGGCCAGCTACACCCAGTTGCTGCAACGCCGCTACGGCGAAAGACTGGATGGGGACGGGCAGGAGTTCATGGGTTTCATCGTGGACGGCGCGCGGCGCATGAAGGGCCTGATCGACGACCTGCTGGCCTACTCGCGGGCCGGCCGCCCCGGGCGCAAGGCGCGCGAGATCGACCTGAACCTGGTGATGGACGATGTCCTCAAGAACCTCGAACGGCTGATCGCGGACAAGTCGGCGGGCGTTGAGAGTGCTGCGCTGCCCAAGGTTCATGGCGACAAAACCTCGCTCACCCAGGTGCTTCAAAATCTGGTGGGCAATGCGCTCAAGTTCAACACCGGGCCGACGCCGCAGGTGCGTATTGGCGTGACCAGCGGGAGCGTGATGGGCTTGGGTGGGGTGGGTGCCGCCGGGGAGACATGGACTTTTTCAGTGGCCGACAACGGGCTGGGCATTGCGCCCAAATACTTTGAGCGAATTTTCATCATATTCCAGCGGCTCAATGCTCGCGAAAAATATGAGGGCACCGGCATGGGCCTGGCGATCTGCAAGAAGATCGTCGAAGCCCACGGCGGACGCATCTGGGTGGAGTCGCAGCCGGGCGAGGGCTCAACCTTTTTCTTCACGCTGCCCAAACAACTGGTGGCAACGGCCTCCGGGAACCTCGACAATTCGGCAGGAGGCACCGGCCATGACAACGACAGAGACCATGCTGCGCGCGGCGATCGCGCTGGCGCGCGAAGCGATTTTCATCATTGATATCGAACGGCTGGAATACATTGAATTCAATGACGCCACCTGCCAGCTGTGCGGCCGCACCCGCGAAGAAATGCGCCGCCTGGGGCCGCTGGGCATTTGGGCCGAGACCGGCGGCTCCGAACAGTCACTGCGCCACCACTACCAGAAACTGATTGCCCAGACCCCGGCGCCGGTGCGCCACCGGATGGCCCTGCACCGGCCCGACGGCAGCTTTGTGGAGATCTGGATGAAGCGCCAGGCGCTGCAGATCGACCGCCGCTGGGTCATCGTGGCCTGCGCGCAACCCGCTTCCGATCTTGAAAAAGCCAAGCTGCCGCAAACGCTGGAGAGCCTGCGTGCCCAGATGGAGGCCAGCACCGACGCGGTCTCACTGGTGGACTACCAGGCCATGCGCTATATCGACATCAACAAGCGTGCCTGCGCGGTACTGGGCTACAGCCGCGACGAGCTGCTGGAAGGTGACCTGATCCTGTCGGGCAGCCGCACCCTGGAAGACCTGCGGGAGCTGTATGCCAGCTTGATCATGCATTCGTCCGAGGAGCAGATCGAGTCCTGCGTCTACATGCGCCCCGATGGCACTGAAGTACCCGGCAAGGTGTCGCGCCGTGCCGTGCTGGTGGATGGCGCCTGGATTATTTATACAAGCATCAGCGGCTCTCCGCGTAACTAGAAAGCCGGGCAAAGCGCCCACAACAACCCATGCAGAATTTTGACTATGACCTGTTTGTGATTGGTGCCGGCAGCGGTGGGGTGCGCGCCGCGCGCATGGCAGCGCAGCGGGGGGTGCGCGTGGCGGTTGCTGAAGCGGCTGCGCTGGGCGGTACCTGCGTCAACGTGGGCTGCATCCCCAAGAAGCTGTACAGCTATGCGGCGCACTTTGCGGAGAGCTTCGAGGAAGCTGCCGGGTTTGGCTGGGATGTGGGCCATCCGCGGTTTGACTGGGCCACCCTCAAAGTCAACCGCGCCAGGGAAATCCTGCGGCTCAATGGCATTTACCAGCAACTGCTTGTTGGGGCGGGTGTGAAGATCATCAACGGCTGGGCTCAGCTGGCGGGCAGCCAAACCGTACAGGTACAGGAAGCTGAAGGCCCCAGGCAATACAGCGCGCGCCACATCCTCATTGCCACCGGCGGCACGCCGCTGGTGCCGGCGCTGAGCGGGCGCGAGCATGTGGTCACGTCCGACAGCATGTTCGACCTGGACCCTTTCCCCCAACGCCTGGTGGTGGTGGGCGGCGGCTACATCGCCTGCGAGTTTGCGTCCATTTTCAACGGGCTGGGCTCGCAGGTGACGCAGGTCCACCGCGGCGCCGGCCTGCTGACCGGGTTTGATGCCGATATTTCGGCCTTCGTCGCGCAGGAAATGCGCAAGACCGGCGTGACGCATCAGCTCAGCGCCACCGTCGCCACCATCGCGCAGGAGGCAGCTGGCCTGCTGGTCACGCTGACAGGCGGCGCGCAGCTCATGGCCGACACGGTGCTCTATGCAACCGGCCGCGCGCCCAATATCACCGGGCTGGGGCTGGAGGCCGCCGGCGTGGCGCTGGCAGCCAACGGCGCGGTGAAGGTGAACGCGTACTACCAGACGTCCGTGCCCTCGATTTACGCGCTGGGCGATGTGTCCAGCAAGAAGCAGCTCACGCCCGTGGCGCTGGGGGAAGCCATGGCGCTGGTGGACCACCTGTTCGGCCCGGCAGCGGGCAAACCGGCCCGCCACATGAGCTACGACTTCATACCCACGGCGGTGTTCACCCACCCGAACATCGGCACCGTGGGTTTCACCGAGGCGGAGGCCCGCAGGGAGTTCGGCAAGGTGACGATTTTTCGCAGCGAATTCAAGGCGCTCAAACACACCCTGTCGGGTAGCAGCGAGCGCACACTGATGAAGCTGATTGTGGACACCGCGAGCGACCGCGTGGTGGGCCTGCACATGGTCGGCCCCGACGCCGGCGAGGTGGTGCAGGGCTTTGCGGTTGCGATGAAGGCTGGCGCCACCAAGGCCGTGTTTGACAGCACCATCGGCATCCACCCAACGCTGGCTGAGGAGTTTGTGACGATGCGGGAGGCGGTGAAGGAGGCGGTCGCCAGTTGAGGGATCGCCTACACACCATGGCGCCGGTGAATGGCACGCCCCCACGCAATATGAAGGAGCAGCGCAACAGGTGCGGCGCACCCCAGCGCCCAATGCAGCCACTGGGACCATTGCCGGGCCGCACCCTCGGGGGCGTACCACAGCAGGTAGCCCGTCAGCGTCAATACCAGCAGCAAAGCCGCAAGACCTGCCCCGCCGATGCGGTTACGCCGCAGGTGCCAGGCCGACCGCATATGCAGGGGTACCAGGCCGCCCACCATGAAAAGTAGCCACAGCGCTGCAGCTGTATGGATCCGGATTGACCACCGCTTGGGCGCCAGCTGTGCCAGCTCATCTCCTGCCTCCGCCATCAGGAAGTGAAGCGCCAGCCAGGCAAGGCCTGACAGCGTCAGCACCAGCACGCTCGCATACAGGCCCCGGCGTTGCCAATCTGGCAACCTGATGGGACCCACCCGCCTGCGATTGAAGTTGTCGTGATGCATTGTCAAAGTTCAGTGCGGTCGGTCCACGCCGTCAGTAAATCCAGGCTTTGGCCGCGTAATGGGCCAGCAGCGGATGGGTTGCATCACCGGTGGCTGCTACCAGTTTGGTCAGCGCATCGGCCAGCATGCAACGGGGCGCGGCTACGGTCCAGCTTGCGCCCGGGGTGACCAGTGCACGTGTGACACCATGGCGCAATGACGCAGCAGCCTCATGGGCTCCCTGCGCATCGGCAAAATAGGTGGCAGAGGTGGCAGCCGCGCCATTGCTCAGCCGGGTGCACTCGATCAGGCGAGACAGGTCGCGGGGGTCGCGCACGCACACGGGAACCTCGATCGCGCCAAAGACCCGCAGGTCGCCGCCTGCATTGACCCAGCCCGCTTGAACACCGTTTCGTTCCAGGGCCTCAACTGCCGCATCTACCGCATGGCCTTTGGCGATCCCGCCAAGATCCGCTTGCAAGGGCGCCTGCTTGCGCAGGGCATGACGCTCTGAATCGATCTCGATGTCGCGCCAGGTACCGGGCGCCTGGGCGCCACCCACGGCGCACACATCAAAAACGCCGCCCGAGAGCGCGGCCAGCTCCAGTGCCTGCGAGAAAACAGCCGTGGTGTGCGCATCAACCTCCACCCACTGGCCCGCAGCAGCTGCGTTGAAACGCGACAGGTCGCTGCCCGCTTCGTGGCGTGACATAAGGCGGTGAACCAGCAGGGCCGCATCAAATGCAGCTTGACTGGCGGCGAGTGCGCGGTCACGTGAAGCAGGCTCATCTTCATGCGCGCAAGTCACCTCAACCAAAGTGCCAAGCAGCGGCCTGGCGCGGCGCAGCAAGGTGGCTTCAGCTTGCTGCAAGCTGCCCGCCCTCGCGCAGCACTGACAGCACCGCCACGATGCGCCGCACTCCGTCCGTCACATGATTGCAGGACAGCGTGGCACCACTGATCACCGCTATGTCCTCACCCACCCTGATGGGCTGCGCAAGTGACTTGCCGGCAAATTGCCGGCGCCATGCCGGCAGGCGAATTTCCGAGCCGTGGCTTTCGCGGTAACTCAGTATCTCGATGCCGGTGATGGCGCCTGCTGCATTCACACCGACGGCATAGGTGATGAGTTCAAATTTGCCGACGACCTGATCGACCACAACGCTGCCGAGATACTTGCCCGCCTCATCGCGCGCATGGGTCACCGTCCAGGCCGCCGACCGCGCCGGCACGCCAGCCGACCGGGCAACCGCTTGCAACTGCTCCGCCCCCAGGGTTACCGCCCTTTCCTGCCACTGCGCTGCCGCAGGAAAAAGCAGCTTGCGTGCCTGCTCCGCCGTCAGGTAGTCGACTGCAAACGCTGACGCACTGGCCAGGCTGCCTGCAATTAGCATTGAGATAGCGGGCACAGGCCTCATGAAACTGCTTTTGTTAAACAAGTGACTTCAAAACGACCAGCCCAGACCGAGGTCGAAACGGTTGTTGTTCTTGTTGACCGAGAACACCTGGTAGTCGGTTTTGACGACAACGTTCTGGCTCACATGGAAGTTGGCGCCCACCGTGGTCACGCGTTCATACGGGTCCGCTCTGCGGCCCAGACCGGCAGGAAATGCCGCATAGGCCTTCGCTGTGTTGAAGCGCTCGACACGTACAAAAGGCTTGAGCTGGTAGTCACCCGAGGACCACAGCTTGTAGGCCACCTGGGCATAAGCCCCATCGAACCGGGATGGAATCGGGGTAGGGTCTGCGGCGAACGCCACATTGAGCGCGCCCGTGCCGCTGATGCTGCCAGCGGCATACACGCCGGCGATGTCCCACTTGCCCGGCGTCCAGCGCGCATGCACGTCCCACACGGTGATGCGGGGCTTCGCATTGCCGGGCAGGGCGCCTTGCCCGGAATCCCCGGTGAACACGCCGCCCCCTACCAACACGCCCGGAATACCCCGATAGTCAAGCGCGCCAAACACACTGAGGCTCCTGGCCTTGGCCAGCTGCAACTCCTGGTGAATGCTGCCCAGCGGCGAACCCTTGCCCTCGCTGGATAAAGAATCCCACTTGCCCAGGTTGAAGCCGGTGGCAACACCGGCCTTCCAGGTCAACCCGGTGTCTGTGGTCCCGACCAGCATCACGCCTCCTTCACGCCAGGTGCTGGGAATGATCGCCGTCTCGACGAAATTGCGCTCGACGCCATAAAACGCGTCGGGCTCGTGCTGCTCGTTGATCAAGCCCATTGGGATCAGGAAAAGCCCGGCCCTGACGGCCAGCTTGTTGTTGATCTGATGCTCGATATAGGCCTGCTCGATGGCCGCCTCCCCCTGGTCGGTAGCCGATGTGACCGCATGCTCCCACTCGAACTCGCCGACGAATTTGGTTTTCTCGTCAAAGCGGTGCTGCAACCCGATCACAACGCGGCGCAGGTCGGCCTGGGTTGCCGTGAGGTTCCTGGTGTAGCGGTTGTAGTTGATC
>JACMQX010000205.1 GCA_014376765.1 Ramlibacter sp.
CAGCGGCCTGCAGCTTGTCGCGCACCTTGATGAGTTGGGCGATGAGCACCGGGTCGTTCTCCAGCATCAGCACTTCTATGGCACCGCGCGAGGCGGACTCAAAGCCCAGGGCGCCCGTGCCGGCAAACACGTCCACGCAGCGCCAGCCGGTCAGGTCCTGGCCCAGCCAGTTGAACAGGGTCTCGCGCACGCGGTCGGGCGTAGGGCGCAGGCCCTCCTTGTTGGCGACCTGGAGTTTGGTGCGCTTCCAGAGCCCGCCAATGAGACGGACCTCGCCGGGCAACTTGCTGCCGGGGCGGGTGCCGGGCTTGGTGGGGGGCTTGCGGGCCGGCTTGGCGGTGGCAGGGGGAGGAGATGGTTTCTTCATGGAGGGGTCAAGCTTAACGGCTTGGATGATGGTGTTGCTCCTTCCCCCTTTTGGGGGAAGGAGTGAAGAATCGCGGCGAATCAAGGCTGCGCCTTACACCCCACCCACCACCACAGTAACCATTTTTTCCGGCTGCAGCTTGCGCGCGAAGGCGGCCTTGATGTCGGCCAGGGTCACTTTGTCTACTTGCTGCGTCCAGGTGTCCAGGTAATCCAGCGGCAGGTTGTTCCAGGCCACGTTGGAGAGGTTGCCCAGCAGCTTGCGGTTGCTGTCGATCAACAGCGAGAAGCCGCCGATCAGGTTGTCCTTGGCCGCTTTGAGTTCGACTTCGGTCGGGCCTTCACTCACGAACCTGGCCAGCACGTCGCGCGAGACCTGTACCGCCTGCGCCGCCTGGTCGGGGCGGGTCTGCAGGCCAATCGAGAATGCCCCCGCGTGCAGGCCCGGCGCAAAGTAGCTGTACACGCTGTAGCTCAGGCCGCGCTTTTCGCGCACCTCGCTGGTCAGGCGCGAGACGAACCCGCCGCCGCCCAGAATGTAGTTGCCGACTGTCAGCGCAAAGTGGTCCGGGTCGTTGCGCGGGTAGCCCGGCTGGCCGATGAACACATGGGCCTGGGCCGACTGGAAGGGGATGCGGATGTCCTCCGCCCTGGCCAGCGGCAGCACCTCCGCCACCGGCGGCAGCGGCGTGCAGCTGGCGTTTTGCGCTTGCGGCACACGCGACATCAGCTCAGCCACCATGGCGTCGGCCTGCGCCCGGTTGACGGCGCCAACAATGCTCACCTTGGCACGGCACGGCGCCATCAGGCCGGCGTAGAGCGTGCGCATCTGCGCCACGTCGATCCGGGCGAGTGTGGCTTCGCTCATGTCGTAGCCATAGGGGTGGCTGCCGTACACCGCTGTCGAGAAGGCGCGGTTGGCCAGCGTGGCGGGGCGGGTGTTGGCCTCGCGCAGGGTGCCGTCAATGCGCTGGCGCTCGCGCAGCCAGACCGCCTCGGGAAAGGTGGGCTCGCCCATCTGGCGGGCCGCGAGCTTCACGGCTTTGGCCATCAGGTCCGGGTAGGTCAGCGTGCGCAATGAAAAGCTCATGCGGTCGCTGCCCGCGCTGACGCCGAACGACGCCCCCAGGTCGGCCCAGGCCTCGCTCAGCGCGTTCTCGTCCAGCGCCGCGTCTGCGCCCCGCGCCAGCACGCCCTTGGAGGTCATGGCAGCAGTGACGCTGGCCAGGCCCGACTTCTCGGCAGGGTCGCGCCGGCTGCCGGCGTCAAAGTCGATCTGCACATCGACCATCGGGATGGCCGGGCTTTCGACCAGGTAAACCTGCGTGCCGCTGGCCTGCTTCCAGGTCTGGATCGGGATGGCGGCATGCGCCTTGGAGGCGATGAAGAGCGATGCGGCCAACAGAACGGCGACGCTCGTGCAAATAGAACTGGTAATGGAACTGGTAATGGAACCGGAAATGGCGGGTTTGGAAGTTGTGCGCATGGAGTTCATGAAAGGGGTGTGAAGTGTCATGACGCGTCAGTCCTGCCGCACGCCGGCTACAGGTGCGCGCGGTTTGCGATTCTTGTCGATGGGTTGCGGGCGCAGGATGGCCACGGTGAGCTGGTCGTCACCAAAATACCGGGCGGCCACCGTTTTGACCTGTTCGGCCGTAACGCCGCGCAGCCGCTCGATCAGTCGCTCGCCGGAGTCCAGCGGCAAGCCTTGCACCCAGTAGCCGCCCAGCTCGCGCGCCTGGTTCATGACCGAGTCCAGCTTGTAGACCTCGCCTGCCACCCACTGCGTTTTGACGCGGTTGAGTTCAGACTCGCTCACGCCCTCACGCGCGGGCAAAACAGCTTCGCGATGGACGTGAACACCTTAGCGCAAGCAGGTGAAGTGTTGGTTCAGATTGATTTGAGTCAATTCATGTTGCCGCTGTTGGCAGCCAATCAACAAGAATTAGATGACCACGAAAATTGTTTGCTAGATTTAGACAAAGCCACCAAGGGTAAAACCGTGTGGCGCACTGCAGTGCTTTGAGTCGTTTGTAAACTTTGGCAACTAAAGTCGTCATATAATGCCGACTAGCATTTGAGTAGTTTGGGAGATTAGCTCAGGGGTAGAGCACTGCATTCACACTGCAGGGGTCGCAAGTTCGAAACTTGCATCTCCCACCAATGAATACGACTCAAGCA
>JACMQX010000025.1 GCA_014376765.1 Ramlibacter sp.
ACGCCCTTGCCATCGTCGCCATGGCACTGCGCGCAATGACGCGCGTAGAGTTTGCCGCCATCGCCTTGCACCGCAGGCGCAGGGCGCCGGGCGGCTGGGGTGATCGTGGCCGTAGGTGTCAAGGCCTGAAGGTAAGTGGCCACGGCCGTGAGGTCTTCATCGCTCAGGTACTGCATGCCTTTGAGGACGATGTCGCTCATCGGCCCCGCGACTGAGGCGTGGGCTGACACGCCCGTTTTAAGCAAACGCACCACCTCTTGAACTGGCCAGCCCGCAACACCCGCTTCGGCCGGATTGGCGAGCGATGGCGCGTACCAGTTCTGCACCGGGATCATCCCGCCGTCCAGGCTGGCTTCATCCTCGGTTGCGCCCATGGCGTTGCGCGGCGCATGGCAGGCGCTGCAGTGGCCCAGGCCATTCACAAGGTAGGCGCCGCGATTGAACTGCGCCGTTTGCGCAGGCTGCACCAGCGGGGCGCCAGGTCTGAAAAACATGGCGCGCCAGACGGCCAGCGCCGGCTGCGTGCTGAAGGGCCAGCGCAGCTCGTGCGGGCGGTTGGGCTGCGCGGACGCTGGCAGGCTTTGCAAAAAGGCGAACAGCGCATCGCTGTCCTCCCGCGTGATGCGGGTGTAGTTCGGGTAGGGGAAGGCCGCGTAGAGCAAGTGCCCGTCTTTGGAGCGGCCGTTGTGCAAAGCCCGCCAGAATTCAGCAGGCGACCAAGCGCCCAGGCCGTGCGCCGGGTCGGGCGTGAGGTTGCTGCCGTAGATCGTGCCAAACGGCGTTGGCAGGGCAAAGCCGCCGGCGTAGGGCTGCCCGCCCCGGGCGGTGTGGCAGGTGGCGCAATTGCCGGCACGGGCGAGGTAAGCGCCGCGCTCAATTTGCCGGGGTGTAGCGCTGACTCCTGGAGTGGCTGCTGCGGTGCCGGGGGCCTCGTCCAGCGTATTGAGGTACCACACCAGAGCGACGCCCATGGCGCCAGCGGCAACCAGCGCCAGCAGCGCACGCACCAGCCATCGCGTCATGGCCGGGGCCCCATGGGCACAGGCGCGCTGCCGCAATCCATCGGCAGCGCAGCGGGCAGGGCGCTTGAGGGCCTGGTGCTTACCGGCAAGGGTTGTGAAGCCAGCCAGCCAGACACCGAGGCCAGGTCGTCCGCGCTCAGCCGTTTGGCGATGCTGGCCATGCAGTCAGGCGCAATGGCCCGGCGCTGGCCGGTTTGCCAGGCGCCGAGCTGGCCGTTGATGTAGTCGCGCGGCAGGCCCAGCAGGCCGGGGGTGGCGGGCTGCACGCCTGTGAGCGTCTGGCCGTGGCACTGCACGCAGGCGGGCAGCTGGCGCGAGGCGTCGCCCTTGAGCGCCAGCTGCTCGCCACGGCGCAGCGCCTGCGGGCTCACCTTCACCGGCGCTGGCGCGCTGTAGGGCACATCCAGCGCGGCAAAGTGCTGCGCGATCTCCAACAGGTAGGACTCGGTGAGCGGGTCGATCAGGCCGGTCATGAGGTCGTAGTGGCGCCGGCCCTCGCGAAAATTGATCAGCTGGTTGTAGAGGTAGCCCGCCGGCTTGCCGGCCAGGCGCGGGTAGTAGCCGTCGGGCCCGGCCCGGCCCTGCTGGCCGTGGCAGGCGGTGCAGGCCAGCGTGCGCTGGGCGATGGTGTCGCTGAAAGTTGCTGCCTGGCTCGCTGCCAGTGGCGCCATGAAAAAAAGCAGCGCGGCGGCAATGCGGGCGGCATTTGAAAGCGGAAAGGATGTCACTTGGGCGATCATGCCCGAGCGCGAATCACCCCGCCCAGACCACCGGCTTTTTCTGGCTCATGGCGTTCTCGTACAAGCCGCCAAACGCCTCTTCGATGCGGTTGCGCTTGATCTTCATGGTCGGCGTGACAAGGCCGTTCTCAGGCGTCCAGGGCGTGGTCATCACCATCAGGCAGCCCAGCTTTTCATGCGCCTCCAGGTGCTCATTCACGGCCGTCAGGTGCTCCTCCAGCGAGATGGTCTGCGCCAGGCGTCCCTCCAGGGTGGCAGAGCGGGCCACAGCGGCGGCAGACAGCATCACCAGCGCCAGCGGCTGCGTGAAGTTGGCCCCGGTGACCACACAGGCCTCCACGTCGGGGTGGTTGACCAGCAGGTCTTCAATCGGTGCCGGGGCCACGTACTTGCCCTTGCTGGTCTTGAACAGGTCTTTCACCCGGCCTGTGATACGCAGCAGCCCTTCAGCATCCACCTGGCCCTTGTCGCCGGTGCGCAGCCAGCCGTCGGGGGTGTAGCTCGCTGCGGTTTGCTCGGGGTCGCGGTAGTAGCCCAGCATCAGGCCGGGGCTGCGCATCTGGATCTCGCCTGTGGTGGGGTCAATGCGGCTTTCAACACCGTCATACGGCAGGCCCACGCTGCCCGGGTGGCTGGTGCCCGGCAAGGTGGCGTGCGAGACGCCGCAGTTTTCCGTCATGCCGTAGACCTCCACCAGGTCCAGGCCCAGCGCGCGGTACCAGCGCAACACGTCGGGCGGCATGGGCGCTGCGCCGCCGGCGGCAAGATTGCATTGGTCCAGCCCCAGCGCCGCAAGCACCTTTTTGCGCACCAGCCCGGAGATGATGGGAATGCGCAGCAGGCGCTGCAGCTTTTTCGGCGGCATTTTGGCCGACACGCCCTGCTGGAATTTGACCCACAGCCGCGGCACCGAGAAAAACACGGTGGGCCGCGCGCGGTGCAGGTCCTGCACAAACGTATCCAGCGACTCGGCAAAGAAAATCTGGCTGCCGTAGTAGATGGAGGCCTGCTCCACCACCATGCGCTCGGCCACGTGGGCCAGCGGCAGGTAGGAGATGAAGCGGTCCTCGCTGCTCATCTTCAGGCGCCGCACAGCGGTTTTAAGGCTCCAGGCGATGGCGCCAAAGCGATGCATCACGCCCTTGGGGTTGCCGGTGGTGCCCGAGGTGTAGATCAGCGTGCACAGCTCGTCTGCGCCGCGTACCGGCTCGCCTTGCAGGGGCGCGGTTGCAGTGGCAAGGGCCGTCCAGGCTTGCGTGCCCATGACGGGCGGGGACAGGGGCAGCGCGATCAACGGCAGGCCGGCCGGTACGCCGGTCTGCAGGCTGGAGGCGTCGTCCAGCTTGCCAATGAAGCAGGCGCGGGCCTCGCTGTGCTCCAGGATGTAGCGCAATGCCTGTGCATTGAAGGTGGGGTAGATGGGCACCGACACATGGCCCGCCATCCAGATGGCCATGTCGGCCAGGATCCAGTGCGCGCTGTTCTTGCCGAGGATGGCGACGCTGCTGCCGGGTGGCCAACCCTGCGCCAGCATCCAGGCCGCCATGCGCCGCACCTCGTCGCCGGCCTGGCGCCAGGTGATCTCGCTGACGGCGCCGCCGCCCAGCGGCTGGACCAGGTAGACCTTGCCCGCGCGCTCGCGTTCCCAGCGGTAGAAGCGCTCCAGGGGCAGGTCGTCGCTGGTGATCTCGGGGGATGCGGCCATGGTGTCTGCTCCTGTTTGGGGTGCGCCATCGTCGCCGGTGTGGACTTTGCGTGAAACAGTGTTGACCCTAACTCTGCGTTGGTTGCCTTGATTGCCATCCCGCTACGCTGCTTCACGCGGACGAAATGCCATGCGGAGCGCGACGTCACTGAGCGGGTAGGCCACGCAGGGCAGGATGAAGCCCTCGGCTTTTTCCTCGGCGCTCAGGCCTGGCCATTCAATGCGATAGGTGATGCGACCACTCTCCAGGCTGCAGATGCAGCTGCGGCAGGTGCCATTGCGGCAGGAGCTTTGCATTTCAAGGCCGGCCTGCTGCGCAGAAAGGAGCAGCGGGGTGTCTTCGGGCGCTTCAAACGCGGGCCCGTTGGGCGCGATGAAGGCCCGGTGCACCGCTGAACCAGATGGCGCGGGCGACGCCGCGCCGTTCAGCGCCCGCCCCAGGCGTTGACCGCAAACCAGCCCGCCGTGGCCGCCGCGCTGGTCACCACCGTGCCCCAGGCCATGTCGATCAGCACCAGGTGCACCGGCCAGTCTTTCAAGGTCGCCAGGTTGCTCAGGTCATAGGTGCCGTAAGCGATCAGGCCCAGCAGCGCGCCCAGCAGGGCGGTGCGCTGCCAGTCCTGCGCCTCAATGCCGGGGTTGATGGCAAAGACGATGATGCCGACCACATAGCCGGTGTAGAACAGCGCTGCCGGTATGAGCCGCGGGCTGTCCAGCATGAGCGGACCCAGCGCCGACTTGTAGGTCGAGCCCATGAGCAGACCCAGCCAGATACCGTCCAGGATGAGGAGCGCGATGAAGGTGCTGAAGTAGGAAACAAGGATTCGGGTCATGTCGCATCTTTGAGGTGATGCTTCATCATACAAGCGCTGTTTTGCCCTCACCTCCTGGTGGAAATATCAAGTGGCAGCCGGTGCAGGAAGCGCCGCTTCCAGCGCGCCCACCAGCGCGCCCAGGACCTGCTCAAAATCATCCAGCAGCGCAGCGAGGGTTTGCGGTTCCATGTGCGCATTGATCGCCTGCTCCAGCGCACCGGCGCTGGCGGCAACCCGCGTCGCGCCGATGTTGCCCGACACGCCGCGGCAGGTATGGGCCAGCCGGCCGGCAGTGGCCCGGTCACCGGCGTCAAGCGCCCTTCGGATGTCAGCGGCCACAGGTTTCTGGCCTGCCACGTAGCGCTGGAGCATCGCCAGGTACAGCGGCTGTTTGCCCATCATGCGGGCCAGGCCCCCCTTGGCGTCAAGGTCAGCAATGCTGGCGATCTCAGCCAATGAACCGGCGCCTGATTTTCCTGATGTGCCAGAAGTACCGGATCCCCCGGATGTGATCGATGCGCCTGCTTTCATGGGCGCCGCCTCCAGAGGGCGCGTGGCCCGGCCCGCCACAGTCGGGCGGATCCATTTCGCCAGCATTTTCCACAAGGCGTCCGGGTCAATCGGCTTGACCAGAAAATCATTCATGCCGGCGTCCATGCAACTCTTGCGGTCCTGCGCCATGGCGTTCGCCGTCATCGCGACGATCGGCATGCTGGACAAAGCGGGCAGCCTGCGGATCGCCACCGTCGCGTCCACGCCATCCATCACCGGCATCTGCATGTCCATCAGCACCAGGTCGTAGCGGGTGGCCTGCACCATGTCGACCGCCTCCAGCCCGTTGCCGGCAATGTCCACCACCATGCCGGCGCCGGTGAGCATTTCGCTGGCTACCTGCTGGTTGATGTCGTTGTCTTCCACCAGCAGGATGCGGGCGCCCTGGCGGTCGGCCAGCAGCTCGGTGGGCTCGGCGGCTGCCAGGCCCCTCACGCGTTGCTCGGCGCGGTGCGCGCCCATGGCGCCCATGGTGGTGTCAAACAGCATGGAAGCGCTGATCGGCTTGACCAGCACGTCCTTGATGCCCATGGTCTCTGTTTCCTTGAGCATTTCCTCGCGGCCATGCGCGGTGACCATGATCAGCCTGGGCGCATGCGCCAGCCCCAGCGCCTTGATGCGCCGCGCGGTCTCAATGCCGTCCATCACCGGCATGCGCCAGTCCAGGTACACCACGTCGAATGGCCGGCCTTGCGCCGCTGCGGTTTCAATCGCGAGCAGGGCCCCGCTGCCCGAGGCGGTGGAGGCGACGTCAAAGGTCATGCCCTCCAGCATGTCGGTGATCACGGTGCGGGCATGGTCGTTGTCGTCCACCACCAGGGCGCGGCGCCCGCGCAGGTCGGGGTTGGGCATGAGGCTGCGGCGCAGCTGCTGGCTCAGGCCCAGCCGCACGGTGAACCAGAAGGTGCTGCCCTTGCCGAATTCGCTGTCCACACCCACCTCGCCCCCCATCAGTGTGGCCAGTTTGCGCGAGATGGCCAGGCCCAGGCCGGTTCCGCCAAACTTGCGCGTGGTCGATGCATCGGCCTGCTGGAAGCTTGTAAACAGGCGGCTGATCTGCTCTGGGGTCAGGCCGATCCCGGTGTCGCTGACCGAAAAGTGCAGCAGCACGTCATGCTCGCTCCGCTCCTTCACCCGCGCGGCCAGGACGATCTCGCCTTTCTCGGTGAACTTGACGGCGTTGTTGGCAAAGTTGATCAGGATCTGGCCAATGCGCAGCGAGTCGCCCACCAGGTTGGTGGGCACCTCGGGGGCAATGTCATACACCAGCTCCAGACCCTTGGCGGTGCTCTTGTCGTTCAGCAGGTTGGCCACGTTGTCCAGCAGTTTCTCCAGCTCGAAGTCGATGTTCTCGACCTCCAGTTTGCCGGCCTCGACCTTGGAGAAGTCCAGGATGTCGTTGATGATGCCCATCAGGTGCTGGCCCGAGCTTTGCACCCTGCCGATGTAGTCGCGCTGGCGCGGCGTCAAATCGGTGCGCAGCGCCAGATGCGACATGCCGATGATCGCGTTCATTGGCGTCCTGATCTCGTGGCTCATGTTGGCCAGGAAGTCGGACTTGGCCCGCGTGGCCTCTTCTGCAATCTCTTTGGCGCGGCGCACTTCCTCTTCAGCTTTCTTGCGCTGCGTGATGTTGCGGCCAATGCCCATGATGCCCAGCAGATTGCGGTCCACATCCCAGAAGGGTGCCTTGACGGTCTCGAACAGCGCGCGCCGGCCGTCTTTGTACTTACGCCATTCCTCGCGTGAGCTGCCGGCCAGCCGGGTGAGGATGTCCTGGTCGGTCGCGATGACTGAATCGGCCCACGCGGGATCAAGCAGCTCGCTGTCGGTACGCCCGACGATGTCGGCCACCGAATAACCCAGCAGTTCGGCAAAGGCCTCATTGCAGCCCAGGTAACGCCCCTCGGGCGTCTTGTAGAAGATCGGGTCGGGAATCGAGTTGAGCAGCGCGGCCACGATGGCCTGCTGGCGCTTTCTCTCGTCAGTGGCCTTTCTTTGCGCGGTCTTGTCGCGCACAGTCACCACATACAGCGAGTTCTCGGCGTCCTCAATCAGGAAGGCCGTCACTTCGATGAGCATGAGGGTGCCGTCCTTGCGCCGCTGGCGGCTTTCATAGGTGACAGGCCGGCCGGTGCGCTCAAGTTCGGCGTCCAGCAGCGGCATGCGCTCGGGCCGGTAGTCGATGTCGAATTCGTCAATGGTCATGCCGATCATCTCTTCGACCGGATAGCCCAGGTGTTCGCAGGCGGCGGGGTTGGCATACGACACGCGGGCGCTAACGCGGTCCACCCAGAACATCGGGCCGGAGTTTTCCAGCACCGTGTGGTTGAACAGCATCCGCGCTTCATAGCGCACGCGCTCTGTGACGTCCTTGAAACTGATCACCGCGCCCACAATGCGGCCGTGCAGCCGTTGCGGCAGGACGTGGCGCTCGAACACGCGGCCGTCCTTGAGTTCGATGGTGCCCAGGTCTTCAGCCGAAATGTCGGCGCGGCGCCGCTCGATCATCTCCATTAGCTGTCCGGGGTCTTTGGCTTGCGCGAGTTGCAGGCCGATCAGGGTGAACTCGTCCAGCTCGTTGAGGCCGTCTTCGGGAACGCCCCACATCTCGATGTAGCGGATGTTGTAGTACAGGCCGCCGCCGTACTGAATGGCCAGGATGCCGTCGTTGCTGGCGTCCAGCGTGGCCAGCAGCAAAGACTGCGTTGACCGCACGTCGGCCAGTTCCCTGGTGCGACGGGCCAGCTGCTTGCGCAACTCGGCAAGTTCCTGCTCCACCGGCGCGGAGCGCAGGAGGTGCCGAAGTTGCCCGAGGTCGTCATCAAGATCCCGTACCCGGTCCCCCGGTGTCTTTTCAAACGGCTCAAGCAAAGAAAGAGAGGTAGAAGCACTGCCCATGGCGGCGCCGGTGGGGCGGGTCAATGAAGCCTGTCGGCCATCTCGCGCAGCTCCAGCGCGGCTGCGGCACGTTCGGCGGTGGGCAGGCGGTCCAGGTCGATCATGACACGCAGGCCAGGCCGCTCGCGCTGGAACACCTTGCGCATGGAGTCATGGGCGCAGGCATCGGGGCGCACGGCCCAGGCCTCGATCGGCTCGGCAAAGCCCTTGGCCGTCACGGGCATGCGCGGCTCGGCGTCCACCTCGTCGCGCACCAGATTCCAGGTCTCGCCCGACATCAGGATGCCTCCCGGCTCAGCGGCCTGTTCCAGCCGTGCAGCCAGGTTCACCTCGGGGCCGATGATGGTGTAGTCCATGCGCCGTTCACTTCCAAAGTTGCCGACGTTGCAGTAACCGGTATTGATGCCAATGCGGATCTGGAACGACTTGTGCATGTTGCGCTCGTCCCAGAGGATTTGCAGCTCGCCCATGCGCTGCTGCATGGCGCGGGCCATCCTGACGCACTGCAGGGCGTCTTCCCGCACGCCCAGGCTGTGCGGGTCGCCAAAGAAAATCACCATCGCGTCGCCAATGAATTTGTCCAGCGTGCCGCCGTACTCTTCAGCGATTTTGGACATCTCGGAGAAGTAGCTGTTGAGGAGAGCCGTGATGTCCTCCGGCTGCCAGCGGGCGGTGGATGCGGTGAAGTTTTTGATGTCCGAGAAGAACACGGTGAGCTTCTTGCGCTGGGTGCGGATCTCGGCGTCCTGCGTGCCGTCCAGCAGCGACTGGGAAACCTGCGGCGCAAGGTAGCGCGAGAGTTTTTGCGACAGCGCACGCAGCCGCGCGGCGTTGGTACTGCGCTCTATATGCGACTTGACGCGGGCCAGCACCAGCGGCGGGCTGATCGGCTTGGTGATGTAGTCCACCGCGCCCAGGTCCAGCCCAAACTGCTCTTCTTCGGTGCTGGTGAGGGCGGTGAGAAAGATGACCGGTATGTCCTGCGTGGCTGGGTCGGCGCGCAGGCGGCGCATGACCTCGTAGCCGTCCATGTCGGGCATCATGATGTCCAGCAGGATCAGATCGGGCGCGTCAACGGACCGGGCCAGCACCAGCGCCTGCGGGCCGATCGAGGCCATCATGAGGTCGTAGCTGTCTTCCAGCACGGCGGTCATGAGGAACAGGTTGTCTTCCGTGTCGTCGACGACGAGGATGCGGGGTCTCTTGATGTTGGCAGGCTCTTGTAATTGTTTCATGGCAGTCCCCTTGGTTGGGAGCACCGGCCAGGGTCTGTAGACCCTTCGCCGGTATGCATTCATGAAACCACGTGCGCCCGTGGCGGCCTTAGGCAAATGGTCGGGAAGGGCTAGGTATTTTGCTTAAACGGATGCTGCGCTGGCCGCGGCCAAGGTGCGCCTCGGTTGATGCAGAAACCTGTGCTGAAAACCCCGGCGCACACGCATCTGCCTTGCGTGCTAAGCTCATTTTCCCCTCGAAACAACCAGAGTGAGACCACCATGCCAGCCCTTTTGCCCAACGTCGACCCGGACGGCCTGCTTGAGTTTTCGGTGGTCTACACCGACCGGTCCCTGAACCACATGTCGCGCAACTTCCAGGGCGTGATGACGGACATCTCGGGCATCTTGAAGGAGGTGTACAACGCGCACTCCGTGGCCCTCGTGCCCGGCAGCGGCACGTACGGCATGGAGGCGGTGGCGCGGCAGTTTGCTGGCGGCAAGGACGTGCTGGTTCTCCGCAACGGCTGGTTCAGCTACCGCTGGACGCAAATTTTTGACATGGGGGGCATCCCGAAATCCTCGCAGGTTCTCAAGGCCCGCAAAGTGGCGCCGGGTGCGCAGTCGCCCTGGGTTCCTGCCCCGATTGCCGAAGTTCAGGCCGCCATTCGCCAAGCCAGGCCCGCCGTGGTGTTTGCCCCGCACGTGGAAACCTCCGCCGGCATCATCCTCCCCGACGACTACCTGCGTGCCGTGGCTGACGCCGTGCACGAGGTGGGCGGTCTCTTCGTGCTGGACTGCATTGCCTCCGGCGCGATGTGGGTCGACATGAAGGCCACCGGTGTTGACGTGCTGATCTCCGCCCCGCAAAAGGGTTGGAGCAGCTCTCCTTGCTGCGCCATGGTCATGTTGAGCGAGGCGGCGCGCAAAGTAATTGACGGCACCAGCAGCAGCAGCTTTGCCTGCGACCTGAAAAAGTGGCTGCAGATCATGGAGTCGTATGAAGGCGGCAGCTACGCCTACCATGCCACGCTGCCCACCGATGCGCTCACCCGCCTGCGCGAAGTCATGAAAGAAACACAGGCCTATGGTTTTGC
Organism: Ramlibacter sp.; assembly: GCA_014376765.1. GTDB lineage: Bacteria > Pseudomonadota > Gammaproteobacteria > Burkholderiales > Burkholderiaceae_C > JACMQX01. Next base: position 10,047 of record JACMQX010000025.1, read on the forward strand.
CAAGGTCCGCGCCGAACAGGAAAGCCTGGGCGCCAAGGTCCGCGTGCTGTTTGAAAGCCGGGGCCTGCCCAGCGTGGCGGCCGAAGGCTTCAAGGCGCCGGGTGTGGTCGTAAGCTACACGACGGACCCTGAGATCCAGTCCAGCAAGAAATTCCTTGCTGAAGGCCTGCAATCGGCTGCGGGCGTGCCGCTGCAGTGCGATGAGGGGGCAGACTTCATGACCTTCCGCATCGGCCTGTTTGGCCTTGACAAGTGGCACAACGTGGACCGCTCCGTGGCCCAGTTGAGCGCGGCGCTGGACCGCATTGGCATCAAGGCGCCGGTGGCGGCGCAGCAGACGGAGCCGGTGGCCGCCTGACGGCGGGGCGGGCGCCTGGCAGGCCGTCCGGTGAAAGCCCTGCGCAGCGATGCCCATCTTGCGCCAATGGCATGGGCCTCCAACTAAAATAAGAGGTGGGCACAACGCCTTTCCGGGATATATCTCATGCCGTCACAACCCAGCTTTCCAGCATCGCCTGACCAGCTTCGGGCGGCCGAGCGGTTTGATGCGGCAGTGCCGCTGGTGGTCGATGGAGAGTCCATAAGTACCCGCAACATCAGCGACTCTGGCGTGTACTTTGAGACTGACTTCGAGCAGAAAATCGGCAGTGTGGTGAGCCTTACGCTTGAGTTCCAGCTCGGCGGCACGCGCCAGCGGCTGGAATGCCGGGCCGAGGTGGTGCGAATTGACCGCATCAACAACCGGGTGGGTGTTGCGGCGCGGCTGCAGGAGCCGCTGTTTTCACCGGTCAAGGAAGAGATCGCCATTTAAGCGGTCCTGCGGCTGACAGAGAGTCACCGGCAGAGAGTCACCGAGACCCCCTGTAGGCGGCGTCCTGCATGAACTGATGCGCTTTCCCACACGCCTTGTCGAAGTGTCTACCCGTGGGGTGCCTCATCTGGCACGCAAACTGCACGGGCCAATGGCGGTGGTCACACATCGCCGCGATTTGACCTTCGGCCCGGACCCCATCATGTTCATCAAAATCGGTTTCGACATTGAACTGGCGCTGTCATCGCCCATGGCGTTGATCTACCTGCTGCATGTGCACCCGTCGCGCCAGGCTGACCTGCTGGCGCCACAAATCGTCAACACCTGGCCCCACCTGCAAATAATGGAGGAATACTTCGACGCATTTGGCAACCAGTGCGGCCGCGTCACGGCGCCTTATGGCACGAGCCATGTGCGCTTCCAGAGCGAGGCCGTCATCCGCGACTCGGGCCTGCCCGATGAAGTCAACTGGACCGTGTTTCAACATGACCCGACCGACCTGCCTCTTGCTACGCTGCAGTTCCTGCTGCCCAGCCGCTATTGCGAGGTCGACAGCGAGCTGATGCAGTTTGCGTGGAACCAGTTTGGCCACACCAGCATGGGCTGGGGCCGGGTGCAGGCGATCTGCGACTTCGTGCACAACCACATCCGCTTTGACTACAACGCGGCGCGGGCCACCCGCACTGCCGTGGAGGGCTTTCGCGAGCGGACCGGGGTGTGCCGCGACTACACACACCTGGCCGTCACGCTGTGCCGCTGCATGAACATCCCGGCGCGTTACTGCACCGGGTATCTGGGCGACATTGGCATCCCGCCCGTTCCGTATCCGATGGACTTCAGCGCATGGTTCGAGGTGTACTTGGGCGACCGCTGGTACACCTTTGATGCGCGGCACAACACGCCGCGCATCGGCCGCGTGGTCATGGCGCGCGGGCGCGATGCGGGGGACGTGCCCATCACCATGGCCTTTGGCCAGAACTCGCTCAACCGCTTCAATGTGACCACTTACGAGGTCGATTCGTACGGCAACCCCGTGTAAGCTGGCTGCCATGAACAGTGGCAGCGACGCGTTGATCATCACCTGTGAGCATGGCGGCAACGAAGTGCCTGCGGCCTGGGCCCACCTGTTCAAAGAACACCAGGTCTTGCTGCAAACCCACCGCGGCTGGGACCCGGGCGCGCTGACTCTCGCACAGGACCTGGCCACTGCCATGGGCGTGCCGCTGTTTGCCGCTACAACCACGCGGCTGCTCATCGACCTGAACCGCTCGATCGGTCACCCGCAGCTTCACTTCGAAGCCACACGCTCGCTGCCGTTGGCAACGCGCCGCGCGATCGTAAAGGCGTACTACCGCCCGCACCGTGACCAGGTGGAAGCCGCAGTGGCGCAGTTGATCAGCCAGGGCCGCCGCGTGGTGCATATCGCCTCGCACAGCTTCACACCCGAGTTGAATGGAGTGGTTCGCAACGCCGACATCGGCTGGCTCTACGACCCGCGCCGCACGCCCGAACAGGCGTTCTGCATGCAATGGATGGCAGCCTTCAAACCCCTGAGCCCCGGCCTGCGCCTGCGCCGCAACTACCCCTACCCGGGCCAGGGCGACGGGCTCACCGCACTGTTGCGCAGACAGCACGGCCCAAATGACTACCTGGGGATGGAACTGGAAGTGAACCAGCGGTTTGTGCTGGTGGGCGGTAGCGCCTGGGAGGCGTTACGCGTGGACATGGTGCGTGCGCTGAAGGCAGTGGCCTTATCCCCCCAAGTTGGCTTGACTGTACGGAATAGCTAGTACCAGGAAGTTGACCATGATCACTGTGACCTCAGTTCAGGCCCAAAACAGTTTCGGCAAATTGCCCGATGCAGCGCAGCGAGAGCCCGTCCCTTGCCGGCCGCAAGCAGCACAATGATGGGCACGACATTTTCAAGGAGACACAAGAAATGAACATCACCATTGCCCGTGGCCTGGCCACCCTGGTCCTGGCCTGCGCCGCTACGCCGTTTGCCGTCATGGCGCAGGGCGCGCAATGCCCCGACAAGAATGTTTTGTACTGGCAGGCCTTTCCACCCGGCGGCGAGTCGGACCTGTCAGCGCGGCACCAGCAGATGGTGCTGAAGAAAAAATGCGCGGCGGTGGAAACCATCATTCAGTACAAGGCCGGCGCCGGCGGCGGGCTGATGTGGTCGCAGATGAACCAGCTGCCTGGCGACGGCGCGAATGTGGTGGGCATCAACCTCCCGCACATCGTGTTCCAGCCGATTGAAGGCGAGGTGCAATACAAGACGGCTGACGTCACGCCGGTGTACTGGTTCCACTACACGCCCGACATCCTCGTCGTGCCGGTGGCCAGCCCCTACAAGACCTTTGCCGAATTCATTGCCGCCGCCAAAAAAGCGCCGGGCACCATGAACCTGGGCGGCTCGGGCCTGAACTCGGCCAACCATGCGGCGCATGAAAGGCTGAATGCTGCCTTCGGCATCAAGAGTACCTATGTGCCTTACAAAGGCACGGGCGACATGGCACTGGCCGTCGTGGGCAACCAGATTGACGGGGCCGTGACGTACACCCCGTTTGCCATCAACAACAAAACCAAAGTACGAGCCCTGGCCGTGGCAATGGAAAAGCGCCACCCCCTGATGCCCGAGGTGCCGACCTTCCGCGAGCTGGGTGTCGACTGGGTGGACGGCGCCTACCGCGGCATCGGCATGCCCAAGTCCACCACGCCCGAGGCGCGCCGCAAAATGGGTGAGCTGTGGGGCCAGCTCAACACCGATGCAGAGATGAAGGAGCTGGCCGGCAAGAATGGATTTGAGCTCGTCAACATCGGCCCCGACCAGATGGACGCGTTCATGGCCGAGAAGACAAAGCTCTATACCGAAGGCGCCGCTCGCCTCAAACTGGGCGTGAAGAAGTAGATACTCGGGGGCATGGCCTTTCCGCTTGACTCCGATACGGTGACCCACGGCATCCAGCTGGCTGTTGCACCGGTGTTTCTGCTGACAGCCGTGTCCGGCATGATCGGCGCGGTGGCTGGGCGGCTCGCCCGCATCATTGACAGGGCGCGTACGGTTGAGGACCGCGCGCGCGATTCAAGCAACACCGAATTTCTGGCCCGCGCCTACAAGGAGCTGGCCGACCTGCGGGTGCGAGGCCGGCTTGCCAACGGCTGCATCGCACTGCTGACCTTCTGCGCTTTCCTGATCGGCCTGACTATCATCGTGCTGTTCCTGGGCGAGACGACGGCCTACCAGATCAGCCGCTGGGCGGTCTGGAGCTTTCTTGCCGGCGTGGTGTGTTTTTTGCTTGCCCTGTTGTGCTTTCTGGCTGAAACGGTGATTGCAACGCGCCTTCTGAACTTTCATATGCTTAAGCGTTAATCGAGTTAAACCCCCTGCAACCTGTTCACTAAATGGAGATCACCATGAAAAAAATTGTTTTTATTGCTGCTATCGCTCTGGCCCTCGTAACTGGCTGCGCGTCCATGGGCAAGGCGCCCGCCATGATGAAGGACGGCATCCTGGTGGATACCAAGGGCATGACCGTCTACACCTTTGACCGCGACGTGGCCGGCAGCGGCAAGTCCGTGTGCAATGGCGACTGCCTTGTGAAGTGGCCAGCGGTCATGGCCACGGCAAACGACAAGCCCATTGGCGACTACACGGTCATCACCCGTGACAATGGCGCCAAACAGTGGGCCCACAAAGGCAAACCCCTGTACACCTGGCCAGAAGATCAGGCGCCTGGCGATGTATATGGTGACAACTACAACAAGGTCTGGCACGTTGTGAAGTGAGCGGGCCGCGCAACCGGCGCGCTGCCTGTAGAACGCAATTATTTACACGGGGGCAAGCCGCCCCCGGAATTTCTCATCCTCAAGGAGCTTCATGAACCGTAATTTTTCAAGCCTTGCTGCCTGCGCCCTCCTGGCGCTTTCGCCGCTGGCCTGGGCTGGTAGTTACACGGTGACCGTGGTGGACAAGGAGGGCAAGCCCGTGCCCGACGCCGTCGTGGTGGTCATGCCTGCCACGGCCGGCACGAGCCGCGCGCCGCTACCCACGCAGCTGACCATCACCCAGGAAAAAATGCGATTCCTCCCGGCTGTATCGCTGGTGAGCGTTGGGGCCAAGGCGCGCTTCATCAACAACGACCCGTGGGAACACCATGTGCGTGCATCGGCCGCTGGCGCCATGCAGTTCAATGCGGCGGCGGGCGAGGGTTTTGAGCTGAGGCTGGACGGCAAGCCCGAAGGCAAGCCGGCCAAGACCGCCGACGCCAGCTTCGACAAGGCGGGTGCGGTGCTGCTGGGCTGCCACCTGCATGCCTCCATGCGCGGCTATGTGTATGTAAGCGACTCCCCTTGGGCGGCCATGACCAATGATGCCGGCGTCGCCAGTTTTGATGGCGTGCCCGATGGCGCAGCCAAGGTTCGCGTCTGGCAGTCAGAGCAGCTCATCGACTTGCCGGTCCAGCAGGTGATGATGACGCCGGCGCCTGTGAAAACCAGCTTCCAGCTGACGGTCGTGCCGCGCAAACGGCGGGTTTGAAGACGCCCCCCGCCCTGCCTTCGGACGCCCGCCCCCCCACTGCGGGGGCAATGTAGTGGCCCGGCAAAGCCGGTTCCACGCATTCACGCAGGGTTTGCCTCGTGCAGGGGTAAGCTGTGTCCTGCATGACCTACACGCTCAAGATTTTTGACTCCGACGACGCCTCCCCTGAGCAGCACCGCCAGGCAGAGACGCGATTCCGGCAGGCGCTGGACGAGTCACTGGGCGATGCCGAACTGGTCCTGCCCATCCGGCAGGCCTACCGGCGCATCGTCGCTACCTATGGCGAATCCCCCGACCCCGACAGCCTCACCGATGCCGAGCGCGCCGTGTTTGACCAGTGGCAGGCCGCAGAACTGGCCGCCGTCACAGCGGCCTTCGGGCCGAACCGGTACATGGGTGACGCGATGTACGAGATTGGTGAGTAGCCTGACGATAAACTGCAGCCATCAACCACCTGGAGACATTTATGACGCTGGTACTGTGCGGCTTCCCCATCTCAAACTACTACAACAAGGTCAAGCTCGCGCTGCTTGAAAAAGGCCTCCCGTTCACCGAAGAGAACGTTAACCTGAAGGCAGTCGACGAGGCGATGCTGAATTGCTCGCCGCTGGGCAAGATCCCGTTTCTGCGCACCCCCCAGGGCGCCCTGTGCGAGAGCCAGGCGATCATGGATTACCTGGAAGCGCTTCAACCCGCCACGCCCTTGCTGCCCGTCGACCCATTTGCCGCGGCCAAGGTGCGCGAGCTGAGCATCTTCATCGACTGGCATGTCGAGATGGCGGCCCGCCAACTCTACGGCGCGGTGTTCTTTGGTGGCAAGCCGCTCAGCGAAGAAAGCTTGGCCCGCATCCGCAAGCAGCTCACGACGAATATCGCTGCGTTCAAGCAGCTTGCAAAGTTCTCGCCCTTCATCGCGGGGGACAGCTTTACCCAAGCGGACTGCGCGGCCTTTGCCAGCCTCCCGCTCGTTGGCATGGCCACCAAGGTTGCCTATGGCGAAGACCTGCTGCTGGCCGGCGGTGTGGATTACAAGGACTACGTCAAGATGATTGGCGAGCGCCCCGCGGCGCAAAAAGTGCTGGCTGACCGCAAGGCAGCAACGGCGAAATAAGGCGCGGCGATGGGGCCACGGGCGGCTCCTCTTGCGGGGCTGCACCGGCGGGGCTAGGATGGTTTGGCGCTGACGCGCGCTGGAGCCCCGGCGCGGCTGGCGTGATGCAGGAGGCTTCATGCCGCAACTCATTGCAACGGTCGAAGGCGTCGAGATCAAGCGCGTCCAGCTGGTCAAGGACCGCACCACGCTGGGCCGCAAGCCACACAACGACATCGTGCTGGAGAACATGGTGGTCAGCAGCGAGCACTGCGCCTTTGAGCTGCAGGGCCTGGCCGATGTGTTTGTGGAAGACCTGCACAGCACCAACGGCACCTACGTCAACGGCATGATGATCAAGCAGCGCCACCAGCTGCACAACCGCGACCAGCTCGCCATTGGCAACTTTCGTATCGAATACCTGAGCGAGTCCGGCCACACCGGGTTTGGCGAGACCATGGCCATGAAGGTCGACAGCAGCAGTGGCTATGCGGCGCTGGCCGGCGCGCCTCCGCTGCACGCAAGCTTCAAGGTGTTGACCGGCTCGTCAGCCGGCCTGGAGGTGCCGGTGGTGAAGGCCGTGACCACCTTCGGCAAGCCGGGCGTGGCGGTGGTGGCCGTCTCGCACCGGCGCACCGGTTACTTCGTCGCCCACCTGGACGGCGAGCAGCACGCCACCCTCAATGGCGAGCCGCTCTCGGCCGACGCGCGGCCCCTGGTGCATGACGATGTGCTGGAGCTGGCAGGCACAAAAATGATGTTTTCGCTCGCCTGAGGCGGAGCGGGCGTCTTTCAGCTACGCGGCCGGTCGCCCTTGAGCTTGTCGTTGAAAAACGCCATGGTTTTTTCCCAGGCGACCTTGGCAGAGTCTGCGTCATAGCGCGGCGTCGTGTCGTTGTTGAAGCCGTGCTGTGTACCCGGGTAGGTGTTGGCCTGGAAGGGCACGCCAGCGGCCCTGAGCGCAGCTTCGTAGGCCGGCCAGGCTGCGTTGATTCGCTCGTCCGTCGCCGCAAAATGCAGTTGCAGCGGCGTCTTGACTTTTGCGGCTTCAGACGCTGCCGGCACATTGCCATAGAAGGGCACACCGGCTGCGATCTCGGGCATGCGTGTGGTCAGCATGTGCACCATGCCGCCGCCGTAGCAAAACCCTACCGCGCCGAGTTTGCCGCTGCTGTCCGGCCGGGCATTAAGCCATGCGGCGCCTGCCAGAAAGTCTTGCAGCGCCTTGCCCTGGTCGAGCTTGGCGAAGTTCTCACGGGCTTTGTCTTCATCGCCGGGGTAGCCGCCCAGCGGCGTCAGGGCGTCGGGTGCAAAGGCCATGAAACCATCGGTCGCCAGGCGCCGCGTGATGTCTTCAATATGCGGGTTAAGGCCGCGGTTTTCATGAATGACGAGGATGCTCGGCAACTTTGCGCCAGCGGGCGCGTTGGCGGGCCGGGCCAGGTAGCCCTTGATGCTGCCACTGCCTTGGGGCGACAGATAGTCGACCCACTGCGTTGTGATGCGCTTGTCGTCCTTGGCCACCTGCTGGCCGAGAGCGAAGTTGGGGCTGAGTGCGGCCAGGATCGCGCCAGCGGACATGCCAATCGTGGCGAATTTTTGCGCACGTTCCAGAAAGCCCCGCCGGTCCAGTGTGCCGTGCACATAGGCGTCAAACAGAATGAGCAGTTCCTGGTCAAAGTCCTGGGCGTTGAGGCGTCTCATGGGGGGGCTCCGGTTGTTGAGCACCGCAGCTTATCCGGGCTGGGTCAGGGGTAAATGCTGCAGTGCAGATGGGCTGGGTTTTGCATGGTTATTCCGGGCTGTGCGAAGCGGTTTGCTGCCGGGCCGGTTAAGCGTTGATTTGAATCACCGCTTCAACGCCGCCGCCGCACCACCACGCTGCCTGCCATCTTGTCGTGCCAGCCCTGCTTGCGCGGGTCAAACGCCACCCAGAGGTAACCCAGCCCGAGGGCCACGGCCGAGACGTAATAGCCAAGAAAGCGGAGCGTCGACTGGCGCGTGCTGAGTGGCTCGCCGGTCACGGCGTCCACCACCACTGCCGAGATCAGCATCTTGCCCGGCGTGGCACGCAGCTTGTGCCAGAACGCGATGATGATGATCGCGGGCAGCACGACCGAGATGAAAAAATCTCCCCAACCCATGAAGAGTTGGGTGGGCGACAGGGCCTGCAGGAGATGCGGCAAATCGCCATCCACCGCGATGCCACTGCCGGGGGCCGAGACGCGGCCGTACACCAAATACAGCAGCGGCATCGACAAGGCGGCCTGAAGCGCAAGGTCCACCAGCGCCGCCAGCGCGCGGGGCCAGAAGCCGACGTAATCTGCACCGTCCATGTTCATGTTGAGTCCTTTGCGTTGTGCTTTTGTGCGCGATGCGTGGCGCCTGTGCCGAGTATTCCACGCCCCCCGCTCGCGAGCGACAATCCAGCCCCATGAACCCGACAAGCAAAACAGGCGGACTCGTCTATTCCACGGACAGCGGCCGGATGTGCCCGGTCTGCCGCAAGCCTGCCGCGGCCTGCAGTTGCGGACAGGTCAAGCGGCCGGTGGGGGACGGCATCGTGCGGGTGTCGCGCGAGACCAAGGGCCGCAAGGGCAAGGGTGTGACGCTGGTCAAAGGTGTGCCGCTGGACGACGCGGCCCTCGCCGCTCTCGCCAAACAGCTCAAGGCAGCCTGTGGTTCGGGTGGTACGGTGAAAGACGGCGTGATAGAGGTGCAGGGCGACCATTGCGAACAGGTCATTCAGCTGCTTGTGAAACAAGGCATGACGGTGAAGCGGGCGGGCGGCTGAACGCTGCAATGGGCAACCCGTGGCGACCCGCAAATCACCCCGCAGCCATCACTACCACGTGTACGTCGTCGAGCTGGCCGACACCGTCTGGAACCTCGGCAAATTCCGGAAAGCGAACCCCGACTATGTGCTGGGTAAACCCTTTGTCTACGTCGGCATGACGGGCCTGGACCCGGATGTTCGTTTTGACAAACACAAGGCCGGTATCCAGGCCAACAGCTATGTCCGCGACTACGGCATCCGCCTGCTGCCGGGGCTCTACGCGATGTACAACCCGATGCCGTATGAGGGCGCGCGGGACATGGAAGTGGAATTAGGGATTGCGCTGCGTGAGGCGGGGTATGGGGTGTGGCAGGCGTGAGGGCGAAGTCAAACTTGCAAGCAGTACCTGAATCTGGTGCCCAGAAAAAAGTGCGGTAGCGGCAATTCGCAAATGGCTGGAGCAACACGGAGTCGAACCATGAATGCAATGGCTGTTGATGACTATCACGCGACCATAGAATTTGACGCTGACCTTGACCTGAAGGCCGGACGCCGCCTCATTTGCCCTCGAGATCCTGCGCAGGGACATCGAGAAGTTTGAGGAGAAATCTCACGCACCAGATTGGGTGTTCTTTGATCGAGCTGTCCCTGAGCCTGAAGCCTGCAACCTGTCCTTCAGCCGCAGCTCCCCATATGCCCGCACTGCGTGCAGTAGTCGCAGCCGTCCTTGCGGATCATCGCGTGGGCGCCGCACTCGGGGCATTTACGGCCGGCCATGACGGGTGAGTTGGTGGTCTGCAGGTCGGCGACCTCGTCGCTGGCTGTCAATGTGACCCCGGGTGGCAAGCCTGCCATGGGCTCGAGGGCTCGCCGTGCAATCAGCTCCTGCATCGCAAACGCCAGTGCCGCCACTTCAGAGTCGTGCCACTGAGGCACTTTTGTTCCGTCGGCCTTGGTGTAGGTGCCCAGTCGCACCGGGCCGCGGTCCCAGGCGACCTTGCGCATGTCGGACAGCGCGCGGTCCAGGAAGCCGCCGCGTGCGGCCAGCGACAGCATCCTCATGGTGGAGGTGATCCACTGCTGCGACTCGCCGCTTTGGCCCACCGGCATGAAGAACTCAATCGCGCGCTCCACCATGCCGTTGCCATCAGCCGCCGGTACCGGCAGGAACGACACCAGAAGGTAGAGCGTTTTGCGGCCTTCGTTGGTCCAGTACTCCACCTTTTCGGCCACGGCGGGCAGGGCGCCCTTGGGGCGGCTTTCAATGACGGTGCGCATCGGGTCGGGCGTGGCGGGCGCAGTGGCAGCTGTGGCACCAGCAGCACCAGACAAAATTGCCGCAGCCGGTGCAGCGGCCCCGGTGTCCAGCACCGAGCCCAGAATGTCATTGGGCCGGTAGGTCGCCAGGCCCTTCAGCCGCGCCTCCCATGCCAGCTGGTACAGGCCCTTGAAGTTTTCGTAATCGCAATCGGCCGGCACGTTCACCGTCTTGGAGATGGCCGTGTCCACGAAGGGCTGCACCGCTTTCATCATTGCAATATGGTTTTGCGCCGACATCTCCAGTGCCGAGACAAAGTAGGACGGCAGCTGCGCGATGTCGCCGCCCAGCTCGTGGTACAGACGGTAGGCGTGGTCCTGCACGGTGTATTCGGTGGTGCTGCCATCGCTCTCGCGCTTTTTACGCCGGTAGCTCCAGGAAAACGGCGGCTCGATGCCGTTGGACGCGTTGTCTGCAAAGGCCAGGCTCACCGTCCCCGTAGGCGCAATCGACAGCAGGTGGCTGTTGCGGATGCCATGCCGGCGGATGTCGGCCTGCAATGCCGCAGGCAAGCGGCTGGCAAAGGTGCCGGATGCGAGGTAGCCCGCAGCGTCGAACTTCGGGAAGGCGCCTTTTTCCTGGGCCAGCGCGACGGAGGCGGCATACGCCGCGTCGCGCAGCGCGGTGGCAATGCGCACCGCCATCTCGCGCCCGTCGGCCTCGTCGTAGCGCAGGGTCAGCATGGCCAGCGTATTGCCCAGGCCGGTAAAGCCCACGCCAATTCGGCGCTTGGCCGCTGACTCGGCCTGCTGCTGGGGCAGGGGCCAGAAGGTGACGTCCAGCACGTTGTCCAGCGCGCGCACCTGGATGGTCACGCTGCGCGCAAACGCGTCGAAGTCGAACGACGGCATGCCGCCAAAACCGAAGGGGTTGCGCACAAAACGCGGCAGTACCAGCGGGCCCAGGTCGCAGCAGCCATAGGGCGGCAGCGGTTGCTCGCCGCAGGGGTTGGTGGCGGCAATGGACTCGCAGTACTGCAGATTGTTGTCGCGGTTGATGGCGTCCAGGAACAGGATGCCCGGCTCGGCAAAGTCGTAAGTGGACTGCATGACCGTGTCCCACAGCTGGCCTGCGGGCAGGCTGCGGTACACCCACAGGCCATCGGCGCGCTGCCTGGCGCCGGCGCTCACCTGTGTGTCGTCCGGCCGTGCCTTGTGCACCAGTTCCCAGTCGCGGCCATCGGCCAGGGCCTGCATGAAGGCGTCGGGCACGCCGACCGACACATTGAAGTTGTTCCAGCGGCCCGGCGTGCGCTTGGCCGTGATGAATTCCAGCACGTCCGGATGGTCGATGCGCAGCACGCCCATCTGCGCGCCGCGGCGCGCGCCGGCGCTCTCTACCGTGGAGCAGGACTGGTCAAACACGTTGATGTAGCTGCACGGGCCCGAGGCCATGGACGACGTGCCGTGGACACGCGCGCCGCGCGGCCTGATGCGCGAGAAGTCGTAGCCCACGCCGCCGCCGCGCCGCATGGTCTCGGCCGCCTCGCGCAGGGCTTCATAAATGCCGGGGAAACCTTCATCGTCCACACCCTGGATACAGTCGCCTACCGGCTGCACAAAGCAGTTGATGAGCGTGGCCTGGATGGCGGTGCCCGCTGCGCTCATGATGCGGCCTGCGCCGATCGCGCCGGCTTTCAGGTTGTCGAGGAACAAGGCCTCGTGATGGGCGCGGTCGGCTTCGGGCCCGACCGAAGCCAGGGCGCGGGCGACGCGGCGGTAGACATCCAGGGCGTCTTTTTCATCACCCTTCAAGTATTTTTCTTTCAGTACGTCGACGCTGATGGATTGGGCGGGCAGGGTGCTGCCGGCGGCTGGTTCGCGTTTCATTGAGGTGTCCTTGGGGCTGAAGGCTATTTTGCACCCTGGGGGCGCGTTTTCAGCAGCCGGCGGGGAGCCGCCACCCTGGGCAAGCGGGTTTGGCCGGGCAGCAATTGTGCTAGTGCTCGCGCATGAATCCGGCCTTGAATCCAGCTACCCCGGCCCCAGTTACTACGGCATGAACGATACCCGCACCCCCTCTTCCAAAGCCAGCCTGATCAACGCCCAAATCCTTTCAGATCTGCTGGAAAGACTGGATTGCAGTGAAGTTCCTGTGGATGCGGGACAATACAGGTCGGTCGTACTTCATCTGGTGCACGAAATCGGCGATGCCGGTCCGGGCGCCGAGTTGGCTGTTTTGCTGGATTCGCACCCGGCAGCATCCGAGTTGTACGAGAACCTCAACTATGAATATGCGGGCTTGTGCCGCTCGTCGCTGGATGCATCGCTTGCCGCTGAAAAGCAGGCAAGGGCAGCGATAGAGCGGGCAATGCACCGCCCTGCAGGAGAGATTCACTGATGGCAAAAGCTGACGCAAAAACCGCCGTTCTCGCAGACGGACTGCGCTACAAGACCAAGGCTTCGGGCTCGCCCTTTGGTGCCGCGGCGTCTTTTGGCGCTTCCACGATGTCGTGCTTCATGTGCGGCAAACACCGCCTTCGCTCGCTCATGGGGTCGCGCAAGGTGGCGGGCAAGTCCCAGCCCGTGTGCTCGCCTTCATGCAAGGCGCTGGACGAGGCCGCAGCCAAGAGCTGACGCGCCACGGGCCCGTGTGGCCCTTTGAGTTCTTTGGGTTCTCTGGAACACCATCGCCGGTTCACTCTGGCATGGTCTCCTACATCTTCCCCGCTAGCACCGCCCTACAGTGAACACAGGTTCACTCACACGGGACGGTCATGGATCAAACCACCGCAGTCAAGCGCCGGCATTTCTCCATGCTGCGCGAATTTCACGTTGCCGATTTCTTTACGCTCGGTAACGCAGCCTGCGGCATGGCGGGCGTGTTTCTGGCCATGCTGTATGCCATTGGCGGTGATATCTCGCACTTTTTCTGGGCCGCTGCCATGGCGCCGGCTGCCTTCATCTTTGACGTGCTGGACGGGCGGATCGCCCGGGCGCGCCATGAGCATTCGGCGTTGGGCCGCGAGCTGGACTCGCTGGCTGACGTGATTTCTTTTGGCGTGGCGCCCGCGACGCTCGCCTTTGCCGCCGGCATGCGCGACGGGCTCGATGTGGCGGCTCTGATTTACTTCGTCTGCTGCGGCGTGAGCCGTCTGGCGCGTTACAACGTCACGGCTGAAACGCTGTCAGAAGGCGGCGACAAGGTGCGCTACTTTGAAGGCACACCCATCCCCACCAGCGTACTGCTCACTGCGGTGCTGGCTTTTGCTGCATTGCAGGGGCGGGTGGGTGAGGCGCTGTATGGCGGCGTGCTGGTGCTGGGGCCTGTGAGCTTTCATCCACTGGTGTTGCTGTTTGTGTTGTCGGGCAGCCTGATGATCAGCAAGACGCTGCGAATTCCGAAGTTTTAGGGCTGTACTCCCTCTCCCGCCGGGAGAGGGCAGATGTGAGAGCAGGCCCTCACGCAAACTATGGATCACTCCGCAAAACCTCTGAGAGATACACGACCATGTTCCAGCCCCCGAGCTACGGCTCATTTCCTGATTTCACCTGGACGACCCCCGACCTGTGCGATGCACACCTGGCCGATCCGGCCTGGGGCATGCAGATCGTGGGTG